>CALMIW010000245.1 GCA_937864275.1 uncultured Dehalococcoidia bacterium | reverse complement strand
TGGGCGAGATCGCCCGTGGAAGACTATCATGATCACCCGAGCCTTCGTCGCATCACCGACATCATCCAAGCCCAAGTCGCGCCATTCATGGACGAGCAGAAGTCCGCGGGCTATGCCGCAGGGACGCTCTCCACGAAGCGAGCGTCCCTGCGTCGGTTCCTCGCATGGAGACGCCGACGCAAGATGGCCAGTCCTGAACCTGATGAGGTTGAGGTCACCCTTTACATGCGGCGTTCCTGTCCGTTGGGGCCGAAGCACCGCTCCCTTGCCCGTCGGGCGTTATTGGGATTCCTCCAACACCTTCGCCGCCGCGGGTTGATCTCCGTCGCCGCTGCTGAGCCTTCGGGTAAAACGCGTTGCACGCTCAGCTGCCGATATGCCGACTACCTCCGCAGCGAAAAGGGACTATCTGAGCGATCCATCGAAGTCTACCTGCCGCGTGTTGACGATTTTCTAAGTCATCTGGTCACTCGGCGCGGTACCCCTGCCGTTCGTGGGTTGGATGCGGGGATACTGAGGCGATTTCTCTTGGAACGAGCCCGGGATCTCTCCGGCGAGGGGGTGCGTCTGTTGGCGGTGAGTCTCCGGTGCTTCCTGCGTTTCCTACATGCGCAGGGCGAGATCCCAGCCGATCTAACTGCCGCGATTCCGACGGTCCGCCGGCGGACTCCCCCCGGCATTCCTGGGCAACTGACCCCGGAAGAGCTTGAGCGTGTGTTGGCGGCGCCGGATCAGACCTGTTCGAGGGGTCGTCGCGACCGAGCGATCCTGCTTCTGCTGGCGAGACTGGGCCTTCGCTCTCGCGAGGTTCTCGCCCTGGAACTGGGGGACCTTCGCTGGCGAACAGGCGAACTCCTGATCCGCGGCAAGGGAAGCCGACAGGATCTGCTGCCTTTGCCAGAGGATGTCGGTGCCGCCGTGGCTCAGTACCTACGAATGGATCGGGGAGTTCGCAGCACGGACCGCGTCTTCCTGCGCGCTAATGCGCCGCTGGTGCCGTTGACGGGGTCCCCGAGTATCGGACACATCGTACGCCGCGCCATGGCGCAGGCAGGGGTAGCTCGGCCCCGTCGAATAGCAGCCCACCTATTTCGCCATACCCTGGCCAGCCGGATGCTCCAGCGAGGAGCCCGTCTCAGGGAGATAGCGGAAGTGCTTCGACATCGATCTCCCGGCACCACCGAGATTTACGCCAAGATCGACATGCGGTCGTTGCTGGAGGTTGTTCGTCCTTGGCCTATCCGGGGAGGTGCCCTGTGAAATCACTCCAAGCCCAGCTGTCGGAATACATCTCAACCAGACGCGCTCTGGGTACCCGCCTTCGGGAACCGGCGCAGACGCTCCGCCAGTTTGTGCGGTTCCTGGCTCGGAGGAGGGCGCGACACATCACGATCCCGCTGGCCCTGGAATGGGCGCAGCGATCCCCGGGCGTACAGCCGGCCACATGGGCAAGAGAGCTGTCCACGGTTCGTCAGTTCGCCCGATGGTTAAGCGTCAGCGATCCGCGTCACCAGATCCCACCGAGTCGGTTGCTGAGCGTTCGGCACCGTCGCGGCAGGCCGCACATCTATAGCGAGGACGAGATCTCCCGCCTGATGGCGGAGGCCACTCGCCTGAAGTCGCGGACCGGAATGAAGGCGCCGACGCTGGAGACTTTGATCGGCTTGCTCGCCTCCACGGGATTACGCCCCGGCGAGGCCGCCGCTCTTCGGACGGACGCCGTCGACCTTCGAGCGCAGGTCCTGATCATTCGTGAGTCGAAAAATGGCAAAGCACGGCAGGTGCCTATCCCCTCCTCCACGGTCATGGCGCTCCAGCGCTACGTCCAGCAACGCGACAAAGTCTTCTCCCTTCCCGTGAGCCCGTTCTTCTTCGTGTCGCCTCACGGCACGGCTCTTGACCTCGGCACCGTCCGCCGATGGTTCAACAAGGTCTCTAGAGCGTGCAGGCTGAGAAATGAGGTCGCCGGGCATCGGTGCGGCCGAGGCCCGAGACTGCAGGACCTCCGTCACACATTCGCCACGCGGCGCTTGGTGGAATGGTACAAGACGGGCTGCGACGTGGCGGTGCAGATGCCGAAACTGAGCACGTATTTGGGACATGCATCGGTAGTGGGAACGTACTGGTACATCGAAGCGGTTCCCGAGTTGCTCGAGTTGGCTACGAACTTTCGACTTAATCCGGATCAAGGAGGGCGATCATGACCGCGTCCGATCTGCCGCGGCCCCTCCAGCGCTTCTTCACCGAACGCCTATTGGGGCAACAGGGCTCCAGTCCGCATACTCTGGCCAGTT
>CALMIW010000244.1 GCA_937864275.1 uncultured Dehalococcoidia bacterium | reverse complement strand
CAGGTACATCTTCGTCTCGGTCAACTCGACCGAATCGAAGCGGGCACCTTCCAGCCGCTGCAGGATCGGCAGGACGTTCTCCGCAAGATCGAAGTTGTCCAGCCGGCGATAGCGGTCCGACAGCACCGCCCTCACCTGCCCGTCCAGCGTGCGAATCATCCGGCGGTCGCCATCCGATTGCAGCCAGGTGTTGACGTTGCGATCGAGGGGTTGCGGCTGCTCGGTACGCATGCGCTCGAAGTAGGCGAACGGAATCTTGAGCTTGTCGGCGAGCTGCCGACGCGCCAGACCCGTGACGCCGTATTCGCCGTCTCCCTGGCGGGAGTCGACGATCAGCTTGAGGCTGCCATCCTCATCGGTACGGCATTGCAGGAAGGACGAAGGCACGACCAGGTCGCGCTTGGAGGAGATCTGGCGCTCGAGTTCGTGGGCCAGGTCGACGAGGGAACGTCCGCTCTTCATGGTGAGTCTCCAGAGAAGTTGCAGGAACGGCCCCCCGCCATGCGGGGATGCACATCCCCGCTGGGGTGAAGAACCGGACCGGGGAATCCCGATCCGGATGGGAAGCGCGACGGGTGTCGCGCAGGGTTCACGGGCTACAACAAACCGCGTTCGGCGAACGAGGTGGCGTTGCTGCCTGCGATCACGATGTGGTCGAGCACACGGATGTCGACCAGGGCCAGTGCAGAACGCAGCGACTGGGTCAGGAACTCGTCGGCCCGGCTGGGCTCGGCGACACCCGACGGGTGGTTGTGCGCCAGGATCACTGCCGCAGCGTTCAGCGACAGCGCCCGCTTGACCACTTCACGCGGGTACACGCTGGTCTGCGTGAGCGTCCCTCGAAACATTTCCTCGGGCGCGATGACCCGGTTCTGTGCATCGAGGAACAGCACCATGAAGACTTCGTGGTCGCGCTGGGCCAGCATGATCCGCAAGTAGTCGCGCACCGCGGCCGGTGAGGCCAGCATGTCCCGCTCGCGCATCGTCTCGGCAAGGGCACGACGGACCAGTTCCCTGGCCGCCATCAGCTTCGCTCCGACGGAGGACGACGGGACTTGCTGCGCTACGTCTGCGTTCAGCAGCCGCGACAGGCTGCCGCTCGCATCTTTCAACAGGTTCGCTGCCGTTCGGGGGCCTACCAGCGTGCTGAGCAGGGCCGCGTCCGACATCGACTCGATCGGTCGACACATGGAGTTCTCCTTCGTATGACGAATGGGGAACTCCTCCCCCAGGGAGCGAGCTCCCCGGGGGATGGATTGAGACTGACGGTGCCGGCGGTCAGAACGGAACGCTCTCGCGTTCCTCCGCGCGCGCCGGTTGCGGCACATCGATGGGTTCGCCGTTGACCTTGGCGAACTTGATGCGCAGCAGTCGGCCCTTGATGCTGACGCCCGGCTGTCCCTTCCTGTCGCCCTTCTCGAAGGTGAACATTTCGGGATAGATGTCGGCGATCCGGAAGCCGATGATCACGGCCTTGTCGGCCGCGACATCGTTTTCCAGGCGCTTGACGATCGCCTGAGCGTCAGCACCGCTGACACGGCAGTCGAACTTCGTGTAGCTGACGTCACTGTCGCTGCCGCGGAGGGCAGCCACGGTGCAGGCCAGGAACTCCTGGCCCTTCTTCGGCTTCACGGTGCGAACACGATTGAGATAGCCGACGCCTTCGACGTGCAGGTTGAAGAACGACGACGGGCTGCTGGCTTGGGATGACTCGGACATGATGGCCTCCTATGACATGAAACACATGAAAATGGAGAGACCATCCCCAGTGCGGGGATGGGACTCCCCGGCTGGGTAGAAGCACTGACGAAATCTCCGGGCCTTGCGGCCACCGGTTTTCAGGAGATCTGACCGGTTTCGGGCGATGCGTAACGGGCATCAACCGGGCTGACACAGCCAGCGAGAGGCTCGGCCTGGCACGCGGCAATCGCC
>CALMIW010000243.1 GCA_937864275.1 uncultured Dehalococcoidia bacterium | reverse complement strand
GCCGGGAGCCGTCGTTCGGCTTCGATCTGGTCGGCAGCCTCCAACACACGCGGCACGAATGACCTAGCCGTCTCGACGACCGCAGGGTCCGGGGTAGAGTCAGCGCCGGGCATGGGACACCTCACGACGTATTCGGTGCGCGAGGGTGCGGCGGGAACCCCACGCCAAGTGGCCGCGAATCCTATGGAGCGCTTACTTCGCCGTCAAACCAAATCTGAATGACCGAGATGCGCGGCGCTAGGCCTGGCCCGTGAGGAACCGCCGCGGCACGTCGCGGAACATGAGGTCGATGGTCGACTGGGGAACGCCCTGGGCGACGAGTGCCGGGGCGGCAACCGTGGTGCAAAACAGGTAGCGTGTCGGGCCGGTGTTCGCGGGCCGGGCTTCGCCCTTCACTACGGGCGCCGGGGCGTAGTCGTGCCCGAGCATGAGCCTGGGCGCCCATCCGCGGTCGATGAGCGCCTTCACGGTCGTGTTGCGCTGCTCCCAGTTGGGGCGGCCGGGGGCGCCGGGGTAGCGGTCCATCGAGAGATAGACACCGGCGTTGAGCAGCTCCTCCAGGTAGTCGGCGTCGGTGCTGTCGGCGCTGTGGCCGATGGCGATGCGGTCCATGGGGGCGCCCTCCTCGCGGAACACCTCCACCTGGCGGCGGCCGACTTCCTCGGGCGCCCACTGATGGGTGGAGATCGGGCAGCCGGTACGCCTGCATGCGCGCGCCGCACCTCGGAGGATGCGCTCGGCCTCGGGCGTGACGCCGCCCATGTCGTTCGCCACCTTGATGCAGCCGGCCTTGATATCGCTGTTGCCGATGCCGACCTCGATCTCGCGCACGAAGATGTCCGCGATTTCATCGATGTCGCGCGTCCAGAAGGAGCGCGGCACATCGCGCCAGATGCCGGTGGCCACGACGATGTTCATCCCGGAGGCTGCGGCAACGTCGCGCATGAACTCCACGTCGCGGCCGAGGTCTGGAGTCGTCAGGTCGATGAGTGAATCGATCCCACCTGACTTCGCCTCGGAGAGCTCTTTGATCGACTGCGCGCGTGTCGCATCCATGTCGTACCGCCACGGGTAGTGGACGATGTCTTCGCCCATGGCGACGAGCACGTGCTCGTGACTGAGGGTGGCGCCGAGCTTCGCAGCATCGACGGGGCCGAGGACGGTTTCGACTGAGGGCATGCTGTTTCCTCCGGTTGGGGAGGAGATTGTGGCGGTTGCGGTGGCGCGGGTCGAGGCCTATTGCTGCTGCTGTGTCATTTCGAGGCGGGAGGCATGGGTCTGTTCGGTTTCGCCGCGGATGATGCCGCGGATGGGCCGCACGTCGTCGTAGTCGCGGCCATAGCCGACGGTCACGTAGCGGTCGTCGGTGTACTGGCCGTGCGTGGCATCGAGCCCAAGCCAGCCGATCCCCGGGCGGTAGACCTCGACCCAGGCGTGCATGGCTTCGGCTTCGATGCGCTGCGTCTCGGGAGAGTCGCTGAAGAAGTAGCCGCTGACGTAGCGAGCGTGGAAGCCCCAGCGGCGAAGGAGGGCGAGGAAGATGTGGGCGAAGTCCTGGCAGACACCGGCGCCGAGGCGGATGACCTCTTCGATCGGCGTGGCCGCATCCGTGGCGCCGACTTCGTAGACGAAGCGCTGGGGGATCCAGCCGAGGACGGACTCGACGGCGGTCCAGGTCGGCGGAATCATCTCCCAGCCGAGGACGCCGACCGCGCCGAAGCGGACCCGCGAGCTCTCGGAGCCGTACCAGACGGACTCGGCCGGGGAGAGTTCGGTTGCGAATTCGCCGGGAGTGGTCTCGACGAGGGCCTTCATCTCGAACTCGATGCTTTCGTGGCTGCCCGGACATTCCACGAGGTCCACGGCCGTGCCCCAGCCGTCGACGTAGGAGGCGGCGGGGTTGCCGCCGACCGCCCGGATTGCGGAGCGGACGACCGAGAGCCCGGGCCGCGAAACGGGCCTGAGGCGAAGCGCCGTCGTGCCGTCGCGGACGGGCGGCGCGTACTGATAGCGGGTGCTGTAGACGATCTCAAGCCGCACTGGACGATGCCCAGAAGAACGCCTCGGAAAGCGCTTGGCTGATTGTCGCCAGTGCGGCCTGTGTGGTCGCGAGCGACTCATGGAGGCCGCCGCCGATGATCGCCTCCTCGGTGGCGAACTGGAGGCGGTTCTGCAAGGCGGTCACCTCCCGCCTGGCCGGGGTGCGCAGCCGGGGCTCCGCTCCTTCAGTGGCCTGATCGAGCACGTCCCGGAGGGCATCGACACAGGCCCGCAGGGAACGCGGGAACTTGCGGTCCAGCAGTAAGAAGCCGACGACGGCGGGCGCATCGATGCCGCCGGCGTGAGTGCGCCGGAAGGCTTCGTAGCCAGAGACGCTGCGGAGGACGGCGCCCCACTGGTAGCGGTCGAGCGGGCCGCCCACCTCTTCGAGCGAGGTCATGAGCAGGTGGTACTTGGAATCGACGATGCGGGTGACCATATCGGCCCGTTCGATGAGGACGCCGGTGCGCAACCAGTACCAACCTTCATCGTGCAGGGAGGTGTTTTCGGCGGTGCCGTGGAAGGTCTGAGCGCCCTGACGGATGGTGTCGCAGAAGTCGTAGAGCCCGTCGGCGAGGATGAGGTGGAGGTTGCGGCCGGCGGTGGCGTGGTGGAGGCGGTTGATGGCCACCCAGGTCTCGCTGGAGAGCTGATCGCGGCACCCGCGCGCATTCTCGCGGGCGGAAGTGAGCGCGGACACGATCGAGGAAGGGTTCCGCCTGTCCACGGTCAGGAAGTCGATGACCCCCTGCTCGGTGACGTCGGCATGGAGTTCGGCGTAGAGGCGGTTGAAGCCGAGCGTGGTGATCAGCGCCTCCCAGGTGTTCTTCGCGCCGGCGACATCTATCGTCCCCGGCTCGAGCCGGCCGTGGTAGGTGACGTCGAGCAGGCGCGCGGTGTTCTCCGCGCGTTCCACGAAGCGTCCGAGCCAGAACAGCGATTCCGCGACGCGGCTGAGGAGGGCCATTAGCTCAGCACCCAGGTGTCTTTACTGCCGCCGCCCTGCGACGAGTTCACGATGAACGACCCTTCCTTGAGCGCAACCCGGGTGAGCCCGCCCGGGAGCACCCACGGCTCGCGTCCGTCGAAGACCACAAATGGCCGGAGGTCGATGCGACGAGGCTGGTACTCGCCGTCGATGAGCGTTGGGCAGGTGGAGAGGCGGACCAGCGGCTGGGCGACGAAGCCCGCCGGGTCGTTCTCGATCGCCCGGGCGGTGGCGGCAAGCGTCCGCTCATCCGAACTCGGGCCGATGACGACGCCATAGCCCCCGGAGGCGTTGGCGGGCTTCACCACCAGGTCCGCGATGTGGGCGAGCACGTACTCCCTGTCCTTCGGGTCGGCGGTGCGGTAGGTGGGCACGTTAGCGAGGATGGGCTCCTCGCCGAGGTAGAAGCGGATCATGTCCGGGACGTAGGGATAGATCGACTTATCGTCGGCCACGCCTGTACCCACGGCGTTGACGAGGCAGGTGCCGCCGGCGCGGTAGACATCGAGCAGGCCGGGCACGCCGAGGGCGGAGTCGGGGTTGAAGTTGAGCGGGTCGAGGAACTCGTCATCCACCCTCCGATAGATGGCGCCGACGGGGATGGGGCCACGGGTGGTGCGCATGACGATGCGGCCCCCGCGAACGGCGAGGTCGCGGCCCTCGACAAGCTGGACGCCCATCTGCTTGGCAAGGAACGAGTGCTCGAAGTAGGCCGAGTTGTACATGCCGGGCGTCAGGACGACGGCCGGATCGGGACCGAAACAGGCGCGGACGGCCGCGTGGAGACGGTTCGCGTAGTCGTTCACCGGGACGACGCCAGACTGGGCGAAAAGCCGGGGGAGGACGCGGGTGCTGATCAGGCGATTCTGGAGCACATACGAGACACCGCTCGGCGTGCGGGCGTTGTCCTCGAGGACGTAGATGGTGCCGTCGGCGTCGCGGACGAGGTCGATTCCCGCGATGTGGACCCAGGCACCGTTCGGCGGGGTGAAGCCGCGCATCTCCGGGCGATAGTTCGGGGACGCGTAGACCGCTTCGGCGGGGACCAGGCCCGCGGAGATGATCCGCCCTTCGTTATAGACATCCTGGATGAACCAGTTGAGGGCGAGGATACGCTGCTTCAGCCCCTGTTCCACGCGCCGCCATTCGTCCTGGGCGATGACGCGCGGCACGAGGTCGAACGGGAAGATCCGCTCGATTCCCTCGGACTCGGAGTAGACGGTGAAGGTGATGCCCAGGTTCACGAAGGCGAGGTCTGCCCGCTGGCGGGCCTCGGTGAGGTCGGCATCGGTGAGCGTCTGGAGGGCTTCGACGACGGCGCGGCAGTGGGCGCGGGGCACGCCGGGCGCCTCGAAGATCTCGTCGTAGCCTGTGCCGAACTCGTAACTCTGAAGCGAGCGATGCATTGCCTCGGAACCGTACCAATAACACGTTTCCGGCGCATTTCTGGGCGCTGGGCAGCGGCGGCGTCTCAGGCCGCGGAGATGGCCGCCACGCCGGCGAGCGCCAGCCCGGCACCCGCGATCCGCAGGCGGGTGAAGCGCTCCTCGGTGAACAGGCGGGAAAGCGCCAGGGTCTGCACCGGGTAGAGGGAGGCCAGGACGGAGGCGACTGCCAGGTTGCCGCGGTTGCTCGCCAGGGCGAAGGCGCCGTTCGCGGTCACGTCGATGATGCCGACGGCGGCAAGCTTCGGGAGGTCCCGCCCGGGCCAGACGAGCGACGAGGTAAGGACGCCCAGCGCTCCGACGAAGAGCGTGCCGCCGAAGCGGGCGGCGGCGATCACGGGTATAGCGTCTCCGTCGGATTGCGTCCCCTTATCGATGAGGACGAAGAACACCCCGAAGCCCAACGCGGCGCCGAGGCCGAAGAGGACCGGCCGAAGGTGGCTGCCCGACGCGAAGTGGACGCCTTCGCGGGGGAGCGAAATGAGCAGGGTGCCGACAAGCGCGAGGACGATGCCGAGGGACTGGAGCGCCGTGGGCGCATCGCCGGTGGCGAAGGCAAAGGCGACGGGGACGACGGCGCCGCACGCCGAAAGCGGCGCGACCACGGCGGAATCGCCGGTGGCGAGGCCCTGGTAGAGGGACATGCCGCCGAACCCGGTGAACACGCCGGCGGCGAGCCCCCAGAGCAGCGCATCCCCGCGTACGTCCGGGCGGACGACGGCCGCGAGGATAAGCAGGGCGAGAAGGCTGGAGGACTGGGAGACGAGACCAACGGTGAAGGCTGGGTACTTCTGAGTGAAACGCCCACCGAGGAAATCCGAGGTGCCCCAGGAGAGCGCCGCGCCGAGGCCAAAGAGGATGCCCATCGAGAAGACAGGCTACGGGAGGGCCGGGGTAGGGTCAGACCGGGAGGGGCGACTCCCAGTGGCGGGGCAGACCGAAGCCATCGTAGAGGCCTGAAAAACTCGACGGTCCGGCCTCGTTGACCTCATCGATGGCGTCGACGGGCATGACCGTGCGGCGGGCATGGTCCTCGAGGAAGGCGGGTGAGATTGCGCGGTAGAAGCAGCGGCTGAACTTGCGTTCCTCACGGGGGCAGCGACGGGAACCTGCTACATGTTCAGCTGGCAGGTTCCCGGCGAACTCGCGCCGATGTCGCTCCTCAACACGGGCGTCTACGTCGACACGCTGGCGAAGGCAGGCGGCGTATGGCGGTTCAAGACGCGGACGCTGAACCTGGAGACGCTGGCACCGGGCATCGCCTGAGGGGCCTTACTCTTCCTCATCGAGCTCGAGCGGGATGGTCTCGTTCAGGAGTTGTTCGTCGTCTTCGCTGGCGGAGGCGCCGTTGCCGTTGGCGCTGACTGCGGTGACGTCGCGGCTTTCGACCGGGTCCGACATGGTGAAGGCGGCAATGCTAGCGACCTGGTCGCCCTCGCCGATGCGCATGACGGTGACGCCCTGCGTGTTGCGGCCGATGAGGCTGATGGAATCGACCTTGGTGCGGACGACGATGCCATCCCTGGTGACGAGCATGAGCTCCTGGCCGGGCTGGACGACTCGGCAGGCTGCGACGCTGCCGGTGCGGTCGGTGATGTTGAGCGTTTTCACACCCTGGCCGCCGCGGCCCTGGGTCGGGTATTCGTCGAGCCGGGTGCGCTTGCCGAAGCCCTTTTCGCTGATGATGAGGAGGTGGGGGCCGTCGTCGAGCGTTTCGACGCCGACCACGTAGCCGCCCTTCGGCAGCCTCATGCCGCGGACGCCGCCGCTCGTGCGGCTGGCGGTGCGGAGGTCGTCGATCTTAAAGCGGATCGCCTGGCCCTCGCTGGAGACGAGGACGACGTTGGTCTCGTTGGTGGCGAGGCGGGCCTGGATGAGCTGGTCGGTCGGTTCGAGGTCCAGGGCGATCTTGCCGTTGCGGCGGACCTCTTCGAATTCCTTGAGGAGCGTCTTTTTGATCTCGCCTTCGCGGGTGGCGAGGAGGATGAAGTCGCGGTCGTAATCCTTGACGACGAGGATGGCGGTCACGCGGTCGCCGCCCTCGATGTCGATGAGGTTGACGATCGGGAGGCCCTTGGCCTGCTTCTTGGTATCGGGCACGTCGTAGCCGCGAAGGTGGTAGACCTTGCCCTTGTCGGTGAAGAAGAGCAGGTTGTCGTGCGTATCGCAGACGACGAGCTTCATGACGGCGTCTTCTTCGCGGGTGGGTGCGCCGCGGGCGCCCTGTCCGCCGCGACGCTGCTGGCGGAACTCTTCGAGCGGCATTCGCTTGATGTAGTTGCGGATGCTGAGGGTGATGACGCTGTCCTGGTGGGCGATCAGGTCTTCTTCGCGGAAGTCTTCCGGGTCGGCCTCGACGATTTCCGTGCGGCGGGCGTCGCCGTACTTCTTCTTCAGGTCGAGGATGTCGTCGCGGATGACGAAGTCGATCTTGCGGGGGTTGGCGAGCAGGTCTTCGAGTTCGGCGATCTTCTTGATCAGTTCTTCGTACTCGCTGAGGAGGGCGTTCCGTTCGAGCGCGGCGAGGCGGCGCAGCTGCATATCGAGGATGGCGCGGGCCTGGATCTCGCTGAATTCGAACGGGTTCGCGCGGGTGAGCTGGCGGGCGGCCGCGGGGGCGTTGGCGGGCAGGCGTTCGGCGAGGATGAGCCCGGTGCCCTGGAGGAGTTCGAGCGCGTTGTTCGCGGATTCGGAGGCGCGGATGGTGATGATCACGGCGTCGAGCATCTCGATCGCCTTGAGGAGGCCCTGGAGGACGTGTTCGCGTTCGCGGGCCTTCTCGAGCTGGTATTCGGTGCGCCGGCGGATGACTTCGCGGCGATGGTTGATGAAGAGTTCGAGGGCGCGCTTGAGGCCGAGGCGGCGGGGGGCGCCATCGACGATGGCCATCATGTTCATCGAGAAGCTGGAGCGCATGGCCGTGTGTTTGAAGAGCAGGTTTTTCACCTGCGTCACGGAGCCTTCCTTCTTCAATTCGATGACGATGCGCATGCCGGTGCGGTCTGATTCGTCGCGCAGGTCGGCGATGCCTTCGATCTTCTTGTCGCGGACGAGTTCGGCGATCTTTTCGACGAGGAGCGCCTTGTTCACCTGGTAGGGGAGCTCGGTGACGATGATGGCGGTGCGGCCGCGGCTGGATTCTTCGATGGTGGTGCGGGCGTGCATGACGACGCGGCCGTGGCCCTCGCCGTAGGCCATGCGGACCTGGGCGCTGTCCTTGCCGACGAGGGCGATGCCGTGTGTCGGGAAGTCGGGGCCCTTCACGACCTGGAGGAGGTCGTCGAGGGTGGATTCCGGCTTATCTATAAGGAGGGCGATGGCATCGGCGAGTTCGTTGAAGTTGTGCGGCGGGATGTTGGTGGCCATGCCGACGGCGATGCCGCTGGAACCGTTGAGGAGGAGGTTCGGGACGCGGGCGGGGAGGATGCTCGGCTGCTCGTGGCGACCGTCGTAGTTGGGTTCGAAGTCAACGGTGTTCTGGTCGATATCGGCGAGGAGTTCCTCGGCGATGAGGGAGAGGCGCGATTCGGTGTAGCGCATGGCGGCGGGCGGGTCGCCGTCGACGGAGCCGAAGTTTCCCTGGCCATCGATGAGGGGGTAGCGCAGGGAGAAGTCCTGCGCCATGCGGACCATGGTGTCGTAGACGGCCTGGTCGCCGTGAGGGTGGTACTTGCCCATGACATCGCCGACGGTGGCGGCGGACTTTTTGTAGGCGGTGTTGGCGCGCGAGCCGCCTTCGAACATGCCCCAGAGGATGCGGCGCTGGACGGGCTTGAGGCCGTCGCGCACATCGGGGAGGGCGCGCGAGACGATGACGCTCATGGCGTAATCGAGGTAGCTCGTGCGCATCTCGTTTTCGATCTGGACAGGGCGGATGTTCGAGGTGGGCTCGATAGTCAATGGGCTACTCCGGCGAGTTCAGCGCGGGCGAATTCGCTAGCCAAAGTATACCGTTTCGGGAGGCTTAGGGCCAAAGGCGGCAAGCGAACAGAAAGGCCGGCGATAGCGCCGCAATACACGGACGTGCTATACCGTGCATACCCCCCCTGAGCGGGAGGGCGGAGGAAGAGCGATGCACCAGGGCCTGAGCCCGCGCGAACGAGAAGTTGTGCGGCTCGTCGCGCAGGGCAAGACGAACAAAGAGATAGCAACCTGCACAGGTCTGGCCGAATCCACGGTGAAGGACTACGTCGCGAACGCCTGCCACAAGGTCGGCGTGGACAATCGGACAGCGCTGGCAATGTGGTGGGTGAGGCAGGCGGCGGCGGAGTGAGTACCGCCGTTTGGGGGTGGCCGAAGAGAGGGATTGCGTTTCAAATAAGAGGCGCTTTAGGCTCGGGACACACTGAAACTGGGGCTAAATACGATGCCAAGATTAGTCCGCTCGCTCAATGTCCGGAAACACGGAGCCACCCTGGCCCGAGGCTACGCGCTGACGGGCATAGTTCTCGCTGCTGCAGCGCTTGGCGCTACAGGCGAGCGAACGGCCAACGCCGGCGGCGGACCGATCTGGTGCTACTGGGGAAGCACCGGGTCGCCGGCTGCATTTAGTTCGCAGACAGTCTGCACAAGCAGCATTTACCTCCTCACGACAAATTCTACCCTTTACAAAGGCAGCTCGACGTTAGCATCCGTTACCAAGTCCTGTTTCGTTCCGGTTGTGTTGTGTAGTCAAGCAGTGGCAGGAGAGGTGTACGGGTCGAGCGGTGGCATTCATCTGGTAGCAGGTACGCATGCACAGTTCTTCCCGCCTGGTTACACGCCTCAGACTTCCACCGATTACAGCAGCTACTTGTTCTCGGCACCCTAGGAGCACGTCATGAAGTCACAAATCGTCGGATCCCTCCTAATCGGCACTTTGGGAGTCGGGGCTGCGACCCTTCTGTGGACGCAAGTACCGAATAGCTCTGCATCAGAGGACGGAGCCGCAGAGTCATGGCTCTGCGCCCGAACTGCCGAGTTGGCGGGCGAGCTCCGCTCAGACTGGGTGAACCAGGGGCGCACAGACGCTTCCGCAAGTGCGGCCGTGGAAGCAGCGGTGGCAGACCTGGATAAGGGGATCGCATGGGCAGAGCGTGGCTGCGCCTCGGACGGAACCGGCGGCATCCACGTTCCCGGTATGCTTGAGTCGTTGCTTAAAGGTGGCCGGACCTCCGTAGAAGCGCCGTAGTAGCTGAGCGATCTGACTCGGAGCGACGGCGACTGAGTCCTGTTCGCGAGAGCTTGAGTTGCTGTCTACCCCAGCTGCCCTCTCCTGAATCGACCATCGGCAATCGCCAATCGACAATCCCCCCGTGTCTGACTCGGAACTCCCCTCCCCCCCATCGAGCCGATGCTCGCGAAGCTCACGCCGGAAATCCCGGCCGGCCCCGGCTGGCTGTATGAGCCGAAGTGGGACGGCTTCCGCTGCATCCTCTACTTCGACGGCGTCGAGCCGCCGCACCTGAAGTCGCGTTTTCTGAGAGGCGAAAGTCGAAACTGAAAGGGCTAAGGCGGCCAGCGGAACTTTTCGCACGGTTTGCGAGTTTGTGATTGCGAGGATTGATCGCCCGGTGCTATAACGCGGTAGCCCCCGCCCGGTGCAGCGGGAGGGACGGAGGATGAGCGATGCATCAGGAGTTCAGCCCTCAACTACTCCGCGAGTTACCGCACGAGCGCGAGAGGGAACAAGATGCTCAGCAACCGGTTGAAAGTCGTTGCAGCCGTCGGCATAGCCGTCATCGTTTCCGGCGCGCTCGGCCTTGGGCGACAAACCGGGGACCTGGCGAGCCGGCCCAGGCCCAGGCCATCGCAGAGCGCGCGAAGGTCGCGCTCGCCCAAGAGTTGAATGGTCTTGGGCCGAATTCTGAGTACGTCGATGTCGAGCGCAGGTATCGACGCTACGGGCCTGCCGCGGATCAGATACCCGCGTCCGAAGGCCCTGAAACGATTACCACCACACTGACGGTAACCTTCGACGCTCGGGGCAACCAGTCGACGTTGCTGAGCGAAACCCGCGCGAACGATGGCACTCTGCTCCAGACCGCCCGTTCGGTGGATGGTGCGTACGAGCACGTTAACGTGGTCACCGGAGAAACAAGGCGGCTCGTCCCCACCGACGGATTGATCAGCGCGGAACGGTTCAAATCGGAAACCCTGGCCGCAAACGTCAAGAGGGCGGGGCTGGTCGATGGAGATGCCCACTGGGAGGTCGTGGCCAGGTCACAAGGCACGATCCAGGTTCGGGGGCCAGCAGTTCTCCCGCACATCCCCGAATCCGCCGATGGATACACGATTCCGTATGTTCGCGACCTTGCTCCCGTCGATTCGTATACCCTCGTGACGCTGGACGCGGTGACATACTCACCTCTCAAGCACGAGACGTATGTGGTTGGCGCCGATGGCAGGACCACCCTCGTTGAACTCATCGAAAAGGTCTCCACGACGGTGTCGCAAACAACCCCAACGCAACCGTGAAGCGACGTGGGAGAGCTGCCCAACTGGCAACCACATCGCTCATCGGCGGGTTCGTCCTGGTGGTCGGGGGGGTCGCGGCGGCGGGGGGTGGAAGGGGTTGGGGGGGGGGGCTCACTGCCGGGGGGCAGCACCGGCTGGGAGGGCAGGGGGGGGCGCGGGTGGACATCCCGCCATTGGGACTACGCGTAAAACAGGCATCGGCATTTTCGGACGATCCGGACTCTGCGAGCGGGACCGTCGGGCTGCTCGGGCCATTTGGAGTGGAGACCGGCGAAGTCCTCCTGAGCCCGAACGGTCACGACCTGCGTGAGCGCCACTGGCTCCTCGCGCTCCTATGGTTTTGCGAACTGGGCGCACTCGCTCTCTGCGTGGGAGGAGCCGTAGCCCTCGTGGCCATAGCTTGAGCGCTCGTCACCTCAGCCGCCGGGCCACCTGAATCGACAATCCGCAATCCCGAGTCGACAATCCCCCAGTGCCGGAAATCCAACATCCCCAATCCGAAATCCAAAATGGGCCGCCCTCGCCCCCCATCGAGCCGATGCTCGCGAAGCTGACGCCCGAGATACCGGACGGCCCAGGCTGGCTCTATGAACCGAAGTGGGACGGTTTCCGCTGCATCGTCTATTTCGATGGCGTCGAGCCGCCCTACCTGCAATCGCGCGACCTGAAGCCGCTGGGGCGCTACTTCCCGGAGGTGGTCGAAGGCCTGCGCACGGCGCTGCCCGGCGCCTGCGTCCTCGACGGCGAAATCGTCATCATGGGCGCGAACGGCATCGAATTCGAAACGCTCCAGCTGCGCCTGCACCCCGCCGAATCGCGCGTGCGCATGCTCTCGCAGCAGACGCCGGCGAACTTCGTCGCCTTCGACATTCTCTCCGAGGGAGGCGATGCCCTGATGCAGACGCCGTTCGGCGAACGGCGCGCGCGCCTCGAACGCTTCTTCCAAAAGGCGACTCCGCCCGCCTACCTCACGCCCTCCACCGACGACCCGGCCCTCGCGCGCGACTGGTTCGAACGGTTCGAAGGGGCGGGTTTCGACGGTGTGATCGCCAAGCGGACGGGCGACGCGTATCAGCCGGGCAAGCGCGCGATGGCGAAGATCAAGCACCCGCGGACGGCCGACTGCGTGGTCGGCGGGTTTCGCTGGAACAAGGGCGAAGAGGGCAAGTCGGTCGGGTCGCTGCTGCTTGGGCTATACGGCGAGGACGGCGTGTTCCACCACGTGGGGCACACGAGCAGCTTCAGCGCGCAGGAGAAGCGGGACCTGGTGGCGTTCCTCGCGCCGTACCTGACGGAGGACGAGGGCGAGGGCTTCGGGACGGGCCGAACGCCGGGCGCGCCGAGCCGCTGGACGAGCGGGAAGGACGTGAGCTGGATGCGCATCCGGCCGGAGCTGGTGTGCGAGGTGAGTTTCGACTACCTGCAGGGGCAGCGTTTTCGCCATGCGGCGACGTTCCGGCGCTGGCGCTACGACAAGCCGCCCGAGGCGTGCACGTTCGACCAGTTCGAGGCGGCTGTGCCGTACGAGTTAATGCGGGTGTTCGAGAAGGGATAGCCGGGGAAGGCCCCGTCTTGCCAGGCGGAGTGGGATGGCCGATAGTGGCGGCAACAAACCGGGAGGGTGTCGGACTGATGACTGCAACGACTGTTTCCACCGCATCCACGCGCCTCCCGTACGGCCTCCGCTAGCCCGCTTTTTGCATTCTCGCCATCGGAACCAGCCGCCCGCTCGAGGCGGCTTTCCTGTGCCCCCCGCCGGGCACGTTCTCTCCCGATGGAGTCTCATTTGTCGCAACCCGAAACCGAGGCACGGTTCGCCGCACGCGAAGCCGATGCCGCCGATATGCGCGCGATCCAGGAGTTCCTGGACGAAGCGCTTGTCACCGAAGTCCTCAACGTCGTGAAGAGCGGGAAGGAGGCGACCGTCTACCGCTGCAGGGCGCACCGGTCGCTGGGGATGCCGTTCGCGGCCGCGAAGGTGTACCACTCGGCCAGCCACCGGTCGTTCCAGCGCTCGGCGGTCTACGAAGAGGGCCGCCAGTTCGGGCCCGGCCAGGTGCAGCGGGCGTTCAAGAATCGTTCCGAGTTCGGACGGGAGGCCCAGCTCGCGTTCTGGGTTGACCACGAGTTCGAGGTGCTGAGCGCGCTGCACTACGCCGGCGCCGATGTGCCCGCGCCCTTCGCCTGCACGGAGAAAGCGATCCTGATGGAACTGGTGGGGAACGAGGACGGCGAATCGCCGCAGCTGCAGCACGCCGACCTTCAGCCGGAGGAGGCCGAGAAGGTGCTCGAGCGCGTCCTCTCGAACATCGAGCTGTTCCTGCGCGAGAACATCGTCCACGGCGACCTTTCGGCGTTCAACATCCTCTACCACGAGGGCGAACTGCGGATCATCGACTTCCCGCAGGCGGTGGACCCGCGCAAGAACTCCAGCGCGAAGGAGCTGCTAGAACGAGACATCGCCAATGTGGTGCAGTTCTTCCAGCGCCGTCGCGCCGGCATGGAGGAGGAGCCGGAGCGGATGGCGAGGAACCTCTGGAACCTGTGGAAGTACGGGGAGTTGTGAGCGACGAGCGGCCGGGGCGCGGGTACACTCGGCGGGATGATGTACCTGCTGTTCTATTCGTATGGAGAGAATGCCCTGGAGCGGCGCGCGCCCTACCGGGAGGAGCACCTCGGGCTGCTCCGGAAGAGCCTGGAACATGGCGTTCTGGTGATGGGAGGCGCCTACACCGACCCGCTCGACGGCGCGGCGATCGTGTTCCGGACGCGGGAAGGGGCGGAGTCGTTCGTGAAGGCCGACCCGTATGTGGCGAGCGGGCTGGTGACGGGGTGGAAAGTGCGGGAGCGGAACGTAGTGGTGGGGGGCTGAGGGCGTGCGCGGACTGCGGTGAAGCTAGGTGTCGCACTTCCTTGGCCGCCGGTAGCGGCTGCCCTGGGCACCAGGCTCAAGTGCGGACATCTCAGTCCAGCTCAGACCCCTGCTCGAAGAGCGTGTAGTTGATCGCTGCCTCAACAGCGCC
>CALMIW010000242.1 GCA_937864275.1 uncultured Dehalococcoidia bacterium | reverse complement strand
ACGACTGTTCCTGCTGGCAGCCTGCCTCCTCGCCGCGGCACTCTCCGTCCCCACCGCGGCGGCCGTCGGGGTCGATGAGGACTCACCTGGCGACGACCTTGGCATCGCGTTGGTGGACATGTTCGCCAGGGCGGCGGAATGCATCGCCGCCCACCAGGACGCGACCGCGAACGAGGCCTATCTCGGCTCGCGGGCGGCCGAAAGCCGCATCAGCCAGGCCCTCCGTCACCTCCCGGACGTCACGGTGGGGCGCGGGTCGCGCGTCAGTTCCTGCTCCCTGTTCGAGGATTAGGCCGGGCTGCTCCTGGCGCTACCAGTCGTCGGCGGGTACCGAGCCTTCGGGCGCCTGGCGCTCTGTGCCGCCCCACCGAACCCGGCGGAAGTGCTCCGCCGCCTCGAGCCCTGCCCGCTTTCCGGCCCCGCGCGCCCACCCCCGGATCGTCCGGTCGATGTACTCGCGATAGTTGTGGGGGTCGAGCTCCGTCACCCTCGGCACGTCGTACGGCGCGCTCTCAATCGCCATCTGGTGGTCGCGCAGCGTCAGCACCATCTGGCTGTCGTAACAACACAGCGCGTCGATCTTCCGCTGCAGCGGCTCGCCCGAGATATCCACCGTCCGGTTCAGGCCGGTCGGGCTCTTCGCGAAGAAGTACGTCTCCGGCACGTACCAGGGCTCCAGCCCCGCTGCCAGGTGCTCCGGGTGGTACAGCGGGAAGTGCGCGAAGCTCGCCGCCTCCATAGCCGCCCATGCCACCGCCCGGTGGTCCGGGTGCCCTTCGAACGGCGCCCACGGGTCCCACGTGAAGACGATCTCCGGCCGGTGCCGCCGGATCGCCTCGATGAACTGGCCCCGCAGTGTCGTATGCGGTGTGTCGCAGAGGAACCCGTCCGGGTAGTCCAGGCAGGCCACGCTCTTCAGCCCGAGCACGTTCGCCGCGGCCTGCGCCTCTTTCAGCCGCAAACCGAACATCTCCTCCGCGCTCAATTCGAACGTCCCACGCGCGTTGTCCGTCGCCATCAGCAGGTGGACGTCCCATCCGCGCATGCAGAGCTTCGCGATCGTGCCCCCGGCGGTGAACTCCATGTCGTCGCCGTGGGCGGTGAGGACGAGTGCGGTCGGCATCGGTCTGCTCCCGGTCTGGTGTTCGGTGGCAGCGAAGCCTACTCCGGCCCCGAAAACGTGCCACCGCCGGCCGTTTGCACGCTCGATGAGCGTCCGGCGCTACCAGCCCTGCCCGAACTTCTCCCGGTACGCCACCTCGCTCACCGGTCGCCGCTTGTTCTTCCCGAGCTTCACCGCGGGCCAGCCCATGGGGATCACCGCGTCGATGTGGGTGCCTTCCGGCACACCGAGGAAGTCCTTGAGCTCCTGCTCCTTCAGCTTCCCGCGAGAGGTCGTCAGCACCGCGCCCAGCCCCGCCGCCTGCGCCGCCAGCAGCAGGTTCTGGATGCCGGGATACACCGACCCGCCCCACGCGGCGGCGCCGGTCACGCTCATCCCGAACGGGTTCTCGGCACAGACGAACACGATGACGGGGACCTCGTCCCACGACGTGCGGCCCGGCGATGGCGCCTCCTCCACCAGTTCGGCGATCCGCTTTTTCGCCGCCGCGTCCTTCACCACGATGAACCGCAGTATCTGGACGTTTTTCGCGCTCGGCGCGCGCGTCGCGGCCTCAAGGATCCGTTCGATGAGCGCGTCGTCGACCGGATCCTTCGTGAACTCGCGCACCGCGCGCTGCCGCGCCATCAGGTTCGTCAGTTGGTCCAGGTTCGCAATCTCAGGCATCGCCTCACCTCTTCCTTTTGGTAAGTGCCAGTCAGTCTATCCGGTCGGGCTCCCGGGTGAACGGCCACTCAGCACGGCGGCGCACCACGACTGTGTGGGCAAGCACCCGCCCGGCCCTCAGGCCACATGGTCCAGCGCGTGGACCGCGGTCTTCACGAGCAGCTCGTCCGCCTCCGCTGCGAACGGCGTCGTCCCCGGCTCGTACCCGCCCTCCGCGTACGCCTCCGCGCGGCAGAAGTAGCCGGGATAGTCGTTCGCATACCCCACCACCAGCAGGTTCTCCAGCCCGGATCGGCGCCGGATGTCCTCGCCCGTTTCGTAGAAGACCTCGCCCGGCAGGGCAACCAGGTGGACGTCCTGGCCGAGCCGGAATGCCTGGACCTCTTCAGTCCGGGTGGCTCCCTTTCCTCGCGTGCGTATCAGCGCGAACCGCTCGCCCCGAGCCATGGTCACCTTCGCCGCCAGCGCGCGCCGTTCCTCGCCGGAGACGCCCAGGGCTACCTTCGCCGCGTGGTTCGCCTCCAGCACTTCGAGTTCGGCGGCGAATTCGTCGTCCGCCGGCCCGCTCCCGTCGGGCGCCTCGCACGGCAGCGGCATCGCTTCGAGCGCCCCCGACACCAGCAGCCCTGCATCCACGGGCCGGTCGGTCAGCTCCTCCCAGCGGATGTTGTGCGCCTGGTGGTTCAAGCCCAGCGGCCGCAACTCCTGCGAGAGCGCCGCCGCCTTCGCGCCGACAACCGTCCCGAGCCGGCGCACTTCGCCATAGTCCTGCCGGATCCACGCCGGGTTCACGTTCGCGCACGCGCCGTTAAAGAACATCCCGGTGCTCCCGCCGCCGATGATCTGCTCGATTGTCCGGCAGGCCTCGCCCGGGAACTCCGCGGTGATCTCCAGGTTGTCCCGCTCCAGCGTCGTCGCATGGCAGCCGTAGCGCGCGACCGTCGCGATGTTTGCCCCCTCGGGCGTGTCCGCGGCCAGCACGTCCAGCCGCCGGTCGATCGGCCCGTCGGGGCGCCGCCGGTTCTGCGCGATGCTCGAAAGCTCGGTGAATCCGTACTTCAGCACTCCTTCGGTCGCGTTCCGCTCCGCCACCCGCACCGCGCCGGCCACCTTCCGTGCGATCTCCTCTGCCAGCACGGGTTCGCCCCGGCCGCGCACCCCGCCCGGGCCGGCGTGCGTATGCGTTGCCGCCACCATCACGTGCGTCGGAGGGATGCCCGGACGTTCCGCGATCAGTTCGCGCGCACGCTCCGACAGGAAGCTGCCGATCCCGATCAGGTCGCACACCACCAGCGCAACCCGGGTCGTCCCGTCGTCCAGGTAGAGCGCCCGCGCAAAGAGCGGGTCGTGCACGCCCAGGGAAACGTCGGTGCGCCCGCCGTAGCCGTCGAGCGCGGTCCCCAACGGGGGCGTGATATCGATCGCTGCGGCTCCAATCTTCATGGCGCGAAGCCTACACGCGGCCGTTCGCCCGCGGCGAGACTTCCAGGTCAGGCAAGGTTCCCCGCAGGAACTCCTCCAGCGCTTCGTTCGTCACCTCCGGTGCCTCCTCCGGGAAGAAGTGCCCGGCGTTCACCCGGCGCACTCGCAGGTCCGGAAAGTAACGGCCGAACTGGTCCACGAACGGGTTGCCCGAGGGCCTCCAGCCGGGCGGTGTGTTCGCTGCTCCCTCCCCCGCGCGCGACCGCGAAAGGTAGGAGCCGAACATCCAGAGCGCCGGCCCGGGATACGTCTTGTGCCGGTCTTCCGGGCCGTAGTCCATGAAGTTCTGGTAGAGCGCGTGCTTCTCCAGCCCCTCCGGGTGAAGCCACATCTCGGCGACCCGGCGCTCATCGAGGAACTCGAAGCGCTCGCCGTGGCTGCCCGCCGGGTCGGCGTGCACGATGTGGAACGGCAACGCGTACCGGTAGTACGAGACCGCGTGGAAGTGGCTCATCGGGTCGGCAAACGCCTTCCGGTAGTGGGCGATGTCTTCGGCGCTTGCCCATCCGGGTGCCGCTTGCGGCCTTGCCCCCCACGGCGAAGCTGGCCGCCCCGGCACTGCTCGCGCTGGCGACCCGCCGAAGGTCGTCTCGATGAATTCGGCGTGGTACTCCCGGAAGAAGTCCTCTGCCAGTCCCGCCGCTTTGAACCAGTACCCGTGTACCGCTCCCGGCGCCCAGACCGTGCAGAGGGTGTCCAGCAGGGCAAGCCGCGAGACGCGCTCTGGCCAATCGATCGCCAGCTTGAAGCCGACGATCCCGCCCCAGTCGTGCGAGACCACCGCAGCCTTCTCGATCCCCAGCGCATCCATGAAGTTCACGAGGTCCTGCGCCAGGATCTGGCGGCTCACCCGCAACCCCGGCTTCTCGGTCTCCCCGAATCCGCGCAGGTCCGGTGCGAAGCAGGCGTACTCGTCCGAGAGTGCCGCGAACTGGTGCCGCCATTCGTACGATGTCTCGGGAAACCCGTGGATGAAGATGACCGGCTCGCCGCTCCCTGCCTGGAGGAAGTGCATGCGCAGGTCCCGCGTCTGGATGAAGTTCGATTGCACCGGCCACCGCCTCGGTCGAAGGTGAACCGCAGTCTACTGCCACCCGTTCCGCGGCTCTTCTTGCACGGCTATCCGTCCCGTCGTAATGTGTGGGTAGCTGGATTGGAACCGAGTGCCATGGCAGGCACATTCAGCTCCCTCACTTTTTGTCCCGGTGTCCATCCATCAGAGCGTTGGACGCGGCCACAACCTCCCTTCGACGAACTCGCACTCACCCAGCCCTCCGGGCACGCACACTTTGCTTCACGGTAGTCGCATTGGAAGAAACTGAAATCCAGGAACCCACCACCAGCCCCGAAGCCGTTTCGGAAAACGGGCATGCACCTGCTCCGGCTCCTCGCCGGCGAACAACGCGCGCAAAGGCCGCCCCGGCGCCTGAAGAAGTCGTCGATGTCGCCGCCGCCGTAGCCAGCGCCGAGGCGCCCGCCGCGGACGGTGACGCGCCCCCGGCCAAGCCACGCCGCCAGCGCCCCTTCCGTCGCGATGCCGCCGAGGCTGCCGACGGATCGCCGGCTCCGGCCGCGGAAGCTCCCGCCGAGACGCCCCCCGCCGATGCACAGGCCCCCTCGCGCCGCACGCCTGAGGCTCCCCAGGAACGCACGTTCACGCGCCAGGGCCGCCCCGAAAACCGGGATGGCGGCGAACAGCGCCAGGACCAGCAGCCGCGCGGCGAACGCCGCTGGCGCGACCGCGACAACCGCGGCGATCGGGACAACCGCGGCAACCGCGCCGAACGCACCTGGGGCGACCGCGACCGTGATCGCGAGGGCTTCCGCGACCGCGACGGCCAGGAACAGGACGACCGCCCCTCCCGCAGCCAGATGGCGCCCCTCAACATCGCCGAACTCGAGCAGAAGTCGCGCGAACAACTCGCCGAACTCGCCATCGCCATGGGCCTCGAAGACGCCGCCGTCCTCCGCAAGACCGACCTCATCTTCCGCCTCCTCCA
Source organism: uncultured Dehalococcoidia bacterium (assembly GCA_937864275.1). Taxonomy (GTDB): domain Bacteria; phylum Chloroflexota; class Dehalococcoidia; order Tepidiformales; family Tepidiformaceae; genus Amarobacter. The sequence goes on along the minus strand of CALMIW010000242.1, from coordinate 2,622 downwards.
GGCCCAGACCGAAGCCCGCGGCAACGTCTTCTCCGGCGGCTTCCTGGAAGTCAGCGACGACGGGAACTACGGGTTCCTCCGCGGCGAATCGATGCTCGGCGGCCCGCACGACATCTACGTCTCGCAGTCCCAGCTGCGCAAGTTCGGCCTCCGCCCCGGCGACTACGTCACCGGCCAGGTCCGCCACCCCAAGGACAACGAGAAGTACTACGGCCTCCTCAAGGTCGAAGCCGTCAACGGCATCGACCCCGAAGTTGCCAAGCGCCGCCCCTACTTCGAGAACCTCACCGCCATCTTCCCGCGAGAGCAGCTCAAGCTCGAAACCACACCCGATAACCTCACCCATCGCATCATCGACCTCATCGCCCCCATCGGGCGCGGCCAGCGCGGCCTCATCGTCTCGCCGCCGAAGGCCGGCAAGACGATGCTCCTCAAGAACATCGCCAACGGCATCTCCACCAACTACCCGGAAGTCCACCTGATGGTTGTCCTCATCGGGGAGCGCCCCGAAGAAGTCACCGACATGAAGCGCAGCGTGCGCGGAGAAGTCGTCAGCTCCACCTTCGATGAGCCGGTCGAGGACCAGACCCGCGTCGCCGAACTCGCCCTCGAGCGCGCCAAGCGTCTTGTCGAAGGCGGCAAGGACGTGGTCATCCTCATGGACTCGATCACCCGCCTTACCCGCGCCTACAACGTCGCCCTCCCTTCCAGCGGCCGCACCCTCTCCGGTGGTGTCGACCCCATCGCCCTGTACCCGCCGAAGCGTATCTTCGGCGCCGCCCGCAAGTGCGATGAAGGCGGTTCCCTCACCATCCTCGCCACCTGCCTCGTCGATACCGGCTCCCGCATGGATGAAGTCGTCTTCGAAGAGTTCAAGGGCACCGGCAACCTGGAACTGCGGTTGGACCGCAAGCTTGCGGAACGCCGCTTCTACCCGGCGATCGACCTCCAGGGCAGCAGCACTCGCCGCGAAGAACTCCTCCTCGATGAGAAGACCCTCCGCGGTGTCTGGCTCGTGCGCCGCATGACGGCTATGATTTCCCAGAACTCGCCGAACCAGATCGAGGCGACCGAGCGGCTCCTCGAAAGGATCGCGCGGACGTCCACCAACGAGGAGTTCCTCTCCACGTTGAAGACCGAGCTCTAAGGGGCATCCCCTAAGGGAAACGCATCCCGGCTATCAGATGCTGCCGGGATAGCTTCGAAAGGAGAAGGCGAGCAAGGTTAGGCCAGGCTCAGCCTGTGGTGCGTGTCCCCGCCCGCCACGCCTGACTGAATTCGCTCTATGGCATTCGAAGCGTCTCGCGCGCGTAGCCACGCCCACTCAAAGCGCCATGGCCGGTTCACTGTCCATGGTCTTGTCGTGAGCCTCGCGGTTGGCGCCGTCATTTTCGCCAGCCAGTTCCCCAGCGCTTCGAACGCCACCGCCTCCTCCACGCTCCCCACCTTCAGTCTCTCCGGCATGGCCGGCACCACCCAGGCCCGCTCCCTCACCGCCTTCCGGCCGTCCGCCAGCATCCAGACCATGGAATCGGTCGCGACCACGAACCTGCGGACCGAGGAACTGAGCGTCCGCGCCGTTGGCGCCGTCTCACCAACCACTTCGCTCTCCTCCGGTGTCTCCGCGGCCGCGGCCTCCCTCGGCGAAGTCGGCGCCGGCGTCAAGCCGCTCGCCGATATCATCGATCCCCGCAGCCCCATCGTTGAGTACCGCACCCAGGGCGGCGACTCCATCAGCGGCATCGCCGCCCGCTACGGCGTCTCCATCGATACCATTCTCGCCAACAACCCCACGCTCGACTCGACCCGTCCGAACCTGATCCAGAGAGACCAGGTGCTCATCGTCCCCCGCAAAGACGGCATCCTCTACAAAGTCGGCTTCGGCGATACCGTCGCCAAGATCGTCGCTCAGTACGACAACATCGATAGCGACACCGTCCTCGCCTACAAGCCCAACAACATCGCCAATGGCAACCAGCTCGAACAGGGCCAGTACATCCTCCTCCCCGGCGCGACGATCAAGCCGCCCCCGCCGCCGCCCCCGCCCCCACCGAGCAGCAGCAGCGGGAACCCGGGAGCCGGTCCCGGCGTGGGCAACAACCAGGGCAGCGGCACAGCGCTCCCGTCCGGTGGCAAGTTCAAGAACTTCCCCCTCGGCGGCTGGCGCGGCGTCAGCGACGAGTTCGGCACGAGCCGCGGTGGTGGCACCTACCACACCGGCATCGACCTCGACATGTATGGCTTCGCCTACTCGCCGATCTTCTCGATCTGCGACGGTGTCGTCACTACCACCGAGTACCTGACTTATAGCTACGGCTACCACGTCATCGTCGACTGCGGCGACGGCTGGACAACGCTCTACGCCCACATGAGCCAGATCAACGTCACTCCTGGCCAGCGCGTTAGCGCCGGCGCCACGCTCGGCATCACCGGCCTTACCGGCTTCACCACGGGACATCACCTGCACTTCGAAATCCGCTACAACGGCGGATACGTGACCCCCGCCCTCTACCTGACCTTCCAAGTCCTTCGGAAGTACAGTCCCGCTCGGACCGGCTCGTGCCGCTCGCTAGTTGCTCGCGCCCGGCTCCAACTTCTGTTCGGCGCGCTCAACCGCAATCG
>CALMIW010000241.1 GCA_937864275.1 uncultured Dehalococcoidia bacterium | reverse complement strand
GAGGGCGAGTCCAGGGTTCGTCCGCATTGCCGCCATGACTTCCCCTTCGCTGCCGTATCCGGATGCGAACGCGTCGAGGGTGGTCCCGAGGCTGCTGAAGAAGCCTTCGTCAGCGCCGATCACCGGGTAGATGCCGGCGTTGTCTCGGCCGGGCTGAGAGACCTGCCGCCCGGCACCGGGAAGGGTCGTGCGGCCGGCGCCGGCGATATCGCCCGCAGCGGGGCTGCCCGCATCGGCGAGGGCCTCGGGGACGTCGCGGACGGTGCTGGTGCCGCCGGCCGTGGTGACGATGTCCATGTTGGCGCGGGCGTCGCCGCCGAGGAAAGCGGTGTCGAAATTGGCGAGCAACACGCTGAAGACGGTCAGGGAGAAGACGATGAGCGAGAACATCGCGATCGTCATGCCTGTGCGGAAGCGGTTGCTGAGCGGGTAGGCGACCGCCATCTTCAACGCCGGGGCGAGCGCCGTGAACCTCGCCGAGGCGGCCGCGACGAGCGAGACCGGGAGACAGAGGCCCGCGGCCAGGTAGAGAAGTTGGCCCAGGCCGTCGCCGGAATCGCGAAGGGCGAACCCGCCAAGGGCCATGGCCAGAGCGGCAACGGCGAGGAGCGCGGTCACGCGGTAGGCGCGGGAGCCTTCGCCAGTGCTGTTGAACAAAGTCGTGAGCAGCCGGGCGTTGAAGACGATGACCAGGGTGAACGAGATGACGATCATGACTCCGCTGAGGACGAACATCTCGACGTCGCTCTCGAAGCTGCCAAAGAGCCGGTCGTGAAGGTCCGAGGGCAGGAGCCAGTAGGCCGCCATGATGATGCCCACGGCCGTCCAGGTTGCCCGGGCGGGCGCCCTGAGATGGCGCGCAATCGCGGCGAGCGAGAGCGGTACCAGCGAGATGCCCAGGGCGAACGGGAAGAGGAGCTCCGAGGATTTGCCCAGGAGCATGAACCCAACGCCGAGGGCCACACCCGCGGGGCCGATGATCCAGCCCCAGGGGAGGCCGAAGCCCTTGCGGAAGAGCCACCAGATGCCGACCGGAGGGACGATGAGCGCGGGGATGCCGGCGATGACCCAGCCCCAGCGCGTCTTCCTCTTGCCCTCGGGGCGGTGCTCGTCGGGAAGCTGGCGAATCGCCGAGACAATGTTGACGTGGCTCGCCTTCAGTGAAGCGAAGACGACCGTGATGAAGGTGAGGACGACGCCAAGGCTGTAGCCGATGACGAGCGCCGTGGGGCGGATTTCCATTTCGATGAGCGAGAAGTAGTCGCCGCCAACAGCCTTGAGCAGGACATCGACGAGCAGCCAGGCGGCGAGCACACCGGCTCCGACGCCGATCACTCCCGCCAGCAGCGAGTAGGCCATGCCCTCCGCGAGGAAGGAACGCACCAGGTGGCCGCGCTGGGCGCCGACGGCGCGGGCCATCCCCATTTCGGCGCGGCGTTCGGCGGCGAGCATCACGAAGATCATGAAGATGAGCATCACGCCGGCGGCCATGGAGAAGAGGCCCAGGATGAGGAAGAAGGTGGTGAAGAAGTTGCCTGAGAGCTCCGCCTCTTCGACGGCGTCCTTCTTCATGGTGATCACTTCAACCGGCGCACTGCTGACCGCCTCGGCCGAAGCGAAGAGCGCGTTGCCTTCGCCGGCGAGGTAGGCCCCGATCCGGTCCGAGACCGGGTCGGCGAGTTCGCGTGCCCGGGCGCGGTCGCCGTTGAGGGAGACGGTGAGCGAGCTGATCTCGTCGCCCCGGAGGCCGGCGAGAGTGCGCACCCGTTCAATTGGCATCACGAGGCCGCCGGGGACGTTCGAGTACGTCAGCCCGAGGACACCAGAAGCGAGTTCATCCACAACGATGCCGACAACGCGGACGTTGTGCATGCCTTCGGCTGTGGCGATGGAGAGCGTGTCACCGGCCATGGCGCGGAGGTCATCGGCGGCACGCTTGCTCAGGAAGACACCGTCCTGGCCGAGTGCCGCGGGGTCGGCGGTGCCGCCGCTGGTGAGCCGAAGGCCGCCGACCGTCGCCAGGCGTCCGAAATCGACGCCTGTGACCTGGATGGCGGGTTTGGCATCACCCGTACGCAGGTTCGTCACCGGCGCGGGGGCGGTCACGAAGGGGAGGAAAGCGGCGACATCCGGGTCGCCGGCGAAGCGAGCTTCGAGCGCGGCGACCGCCGCTCCCTGGGCATAGACGGGCTGACCCTCGACGGCGGCCCCGCTGTCGCGGCCGAACATGCGCTCGCCGGTCCAGGTGATGTCGAGGTCGGATCTGCCGAAGACCTGGTAGGAGTCTTTGGTGAGGGAGTGGTCCACCGTGTCGCCGGAGACGAAGGCGGCGGTGGTGATGAGGGTCGCCAGCGCGAGGCCGACGATGACGAGGAGGGACTGGAGGCCGCGGCGGGGGATGTTGCGCAGGCCGAATTTCATCATGGTGGGGTTGGCCATGCCGAGGATGCCGACGGTTATGACGGCTACCCCCAGCAGGCCCCCCAGCACGATGGCGATCGTGCTGATTGGGAGCCCGAAGAGGTCATTCACCGGGTGTGCTCCTCGGAAACGATGCTGCCGTCGCGCATGCGGACGATGCGGTTGCAGCGCGCGCCGACGCCGGGATCGTGGGTGACGATGACGAAGGTGAGGCCCTTCTCGGCGTTGAGCTGCTCCATCAGGCCCATGATGTCGTCGGCGGTCTTCGAATCGAGGGCGCCGGTGGGCTCATCGGCCCAGACGATCTCGGGCTCGTTCACCAGCGAGCGGGCGATGGTGACGCGCTGGCGCTGGCCGCCGCTGAGCTGGGCGGGGCGATTGTTGGCGATCTGGCGCAGGCCGACGGTCTCGAGGGCCGCGTGGGCGCGCTGGCGAGCGTCCTTCGGGCTGACGCCCGAGACGATGAGCGGGAGCTCGACGTTCTCCACGGCGGAAAGCACCGGGAGAAGGTTGTAGGTCTGGAAGACGAAGCCCATGTTGCGGGCGCGGAAGGTGGTGCGCGTCTTGTCCGAGAGTTCGGCCAAATTCGCGCCGGCGATGCTGATGGTGCCGGCATCGACGATGTCGAGGCCGGAAGCGCAGTTCAGCAGCGTGGTCTTCCCACACCCGGAAGGACCCATGATGGCGACCATCTCGCCCTTGTGAACGTTCAACGAGACGCCCTTCAGCGCCTGCACCTGCTGGGTGCCCATGTCGTAGGTCTTCACGACGCTGTTGATCTGGATGATGGGCTCGGCGGCGACGCGAGCGCGGGATTCTGCCTGGAGTGCGGTCATGTTCTGTTCCCTCGTGTTTGCGGAGGACCTGGAAGCCGGCGACCCGGCGTTGATGTTGATGGCGATTTCGTTTTGCATCGTGGTTTCCTCTCCCTTGGATGCGAATGGATTTGACGATCCGTCAGTTCGAGTCCCCGCCGCACGCGACGGCGCGGATGACCTCGAAGAGGCGAGCGATGCCTTCCTGTTTCCCGACGAAGGCGGTGGCACCCGAAGCGATCGCCTCGCGGCGGGTGTTGGCATCGTCCTGCAGGGAAAGAACAACGACGCGGGCCGATGGCTGCAGGTCTGCCAGGGCCCTGGCGGCTTCTATGCCGCCGAGCCCGCGCATTCGCAGGTCCAGGACCACAACGTCCGGGGAGAGCTCGGCGGCCAGTCCGACCGCGGCTCCCCCTTCCTCGGCCTCGCCAACGACATCGAAGTCGGGTTCTCCGGCCATGCACATGCGCAGGCCCTGGCGAACCCGGGCTTCATCGTCGACGAGGAGGAGGCGAATCGTGGCGTCAATCACGTTCTCAACAGTAGGGAGGGGACCGCCCCGGCGCGTCATGCCGCGGATTGGTTGGGGGAAATCACTTCGGGGGAACGGAATCTCCTCCCAAAGGCGGAGGAAGGTTCGCCAGACTCACGGTGATATAGTTCATGGACGTACCCGACAGGTTCGTCGCACGGTGTTCGTGGAGGAACCATGCCCATCCGAATCGTGATCGCGGACGACCACGCCGTCGTCCGCCAGGGCCTGAAGATGTTTCTCCAGGACGACGGTGATTTCGAAGTCATCGCCGAGGCGCAGAACGGCAGCGAGGCACTCGCTCTCGCCAAGCAGTTGAAGCCGGACGTCGTCCTGATGGACCTGCTCATGCCCGTCATGGATGGGATCACGGCGATCGGCCACATCCGCCGGGAAGTGCCAGATACGGAAGTGATCGCCCTGACCTCGGTGTTGGAAGACGCCTCCGTTGTGGGCGCGGTGCGGGCGGGCGCCATCGGCTACCTTCTGAAAGACACGCAGGCCGAGGAACTCACCCGGGCCATCAAGGCGGCGGCGAACGGGCAGGTGCAGCTTTCGCCGCAGGCCGCGGCGCGGCTGGTGCGCGAAGTGCGCGCGCCGGAGAGCCCCGAGACGCTGACCGAGCGGGAAACCGACGTCCTCCGCCTCCTCGCCCAGGGCAAGGCGAATAAGGAAATCGCGGCTGCGTTATTCATCGGCGAAAACACGGTGAAGACGCATGTCTCGAGCATCCTCGTGAAGCTGGGCGTCCAGAGCCGGACGCAGGCGGCGCTCTACGCCCGCCAAATCGGCCTCGGCCCGGTCGACTAGGCGCGGGCAAGGACGAGCGCATGCCATCGTTGTCCCTGCGGCTCGGCCCCAAGCTCAACCTTTCGCTGCTCGTTTTCATCCTGCTGCTCGGGACGGCGACGGCCATTCTCGTGCTCGTCGGCTTCAACCGGTCCCAGGACAATGCCGCCGAAAAGAGCCGCCTCGGCCTCGAGCGCGAGGGCCGGGCCCACCTCCTCGAAACGGCGGACCAGCAGTCATACATCGGGGCACTGCAGCTTGCGCCAGCCGCCGACTGGGGACACCAATCGGGCTGGTTTCTCGCGCTCAAGGGCCAGACTTCGGAACCGATCGATCCGGCGTCGCTCGCTACCGCCCCCTCCGGGATACGTTTCGACTCTTCACCCTTCCGCACGACGGACCTGATCGTCCCCCCGGGGACCGCAATCACGCCGCGGGTGCAGAAGGACATCACCGAATCGGCCGTCCTGGACGGCTTATTCGTTTCGCTCTTCTCCGACAACGAAGGGAGCCTCATCGAGGACCCATTCCGGCCGATCGCCATCTTCTACGTCTCGGTGGATGGGGTGACGCGCTACTACCCTCCGACGAACTCGCTGATTGAGTCCACGACATCCGTCGCCGACATCGCGAACCTGCACAGCCAGATCGGTTCCGCCGGCAATCCCTCGCAACAGACGGTCTGGACATCGCCCTACGACGATGAGGCGCGGCGCGGCCTGGTGATCACCGCGTACACGCCGGTGTACGACGAGACCGGCTACCGCGGGCTCATCGGCGTGGACGTCTCGCTCGACCTGCTGTCCTCCACCGTGGACAGCATCGCCCCCACGCCGGGCGGGTACGCGTTCTACCTGGACCGCGATGGAGAGTTCCTCAAAACCAGGAAGTACGAGCTGCTGCTCGGGCTTGCGGTCGAAGGCTCGAACCCGGCGTTCGCCGCCGCCCTCCAGGACATGAAGGAGGGCAAGACCAACGTCGCGCGCTTCGCGTTCGAGGGACGCGACTACTTCGTTGCCTACGCGCCGATCCAGTCTGTCGGCGGAAGCCTTGCCCTGGTGGCGCCGGTCGACGAGTTGACGGCCGAGGCGGGCAGCGTGACCGAATCGATCGAGTCGGAGGGCAACCGGACGGTCGGGTTCATCATCCTTGCGATGATGCTGCTCTTCCTCATGGCGCTGGGAAGCACGGCGTGGCTGAACCGCCGGATCCTCATGGTCCCGATCGAGGCCCTCGTTTCGGGAACGCGGGCGGTAGCCGCGGGCAACTTCAACGCTTCGATCCCGGTGCAATCGAAGGACGAACTGGGCGACCTTGCAGCCTCGTTCAACCGGATGATCCAGGAGGTGCGCACGCGAAACGACGCGCTCATCCACGAGATCACCGAACGCGAGCAGACGGCCCGGGCCCTGGCCGAGCGCGAAGAGAGCACCCGCCAGATCTTCCAATCGGTGAGCGACGCCATCTTCATCACCGATATGGACGAGCGCATCGTCGATGCCAACCTCGCGGCGCAGGCGATGTACGGGTACAGCCTCGACGAGCTGCGTTCGCTCGAACCGTTCGCCGTCCTCCAGCCCGCCTCGCTCGGCAAAGTCGAGGCGTTCTACTCGGCCATCGCCGACGGGCGGCCCTTCCGCACGCGGGCGACGGCCGTCCGCAAGGACGGGAGCACCTTCGTCTCCAGCATTTTCGCGACGCGGGCGACGTACTTCGGCAGGCCGCACATCCTCTCCGTCATCCGCGACGTGACCGAGGAAGTGGCCCAGCAGGAGCTGCTGGAGAAGCGCGTTGAAGAGCGGACGAGGCAGCTCTCGCTCCTGCTCGACGTCTCGAACACGGTGACTTCGACGCTGGACATGGAAGAGCTCTTCTCCCTCGTTTTGGACCAGCTTGCCCAGGTGGTGCCTTCTACCGGGGGCTCGGTGCTCGTCCTGGAGGGCGACGAACTGGTGACGCAATTCGCCCGGGGCCCCGGGAGCCGGGGCAGCGTCTCCCTGCCGATCGAGTCGCGGCGGTTCCCGGCATCGGGCCTGCGGAACTCCTTCGTCGAACTCCTGAACGGAAAGCCGATCGTGGTGGCGAACGTGCGCGGCGAGACCCCATTCGCGCGCGACTTCCGCTGGATCGCCGGCGGCCTGCTGGATACGACGTTCTCGCGGATCGTGGCCTGGATGGCGCTGCCGATGGTGCACAAGGGGCGCTTCATCGGCTTCATCGGGGTTTCCTCCGACGAAGAAGGGAAGTTCAGCGAGAACGACGCGAGCCTCGGCATGGCAATCGCCAACCAGGCGGCGATCGCGATCGAGAACGCCCGGCTCTTCGCCGAGGCCGAGCGGCGCGCGGCCGAGATGACCGCGCTCTCGCGCGTGGCGACGGCACTCGACCTCGAAAAGTCGGTGGAAGCCACGCTGAAGTCGGTCGCACAACGCGTGGTCGAATCCACTCACGCGGTGGCGGCCTCGCTGAGCACGGTGGACTCGGAAGGGATGCTCGCCCTCGGTGGCGAGGTGGGACTGCCGGAAGGTTTCTTCGGGGTGATCGACGAAGCGATCCGCAAGGGAGCGCCACGCCCGAACCAGCAGGCGCTCGCTACTCACCAGCCTGTCGTCGTCCGCAGCGTCCGAACGGCAGTGGCGGAGGAACCGCACTACGCGAACCTGCGGCCCCTGGTGGAAGGGGTCGAGTGGGACACCATCGTGATCGTGCCGATGCGCTACGGCGACCGGGATCTCGGCACCCTCGAGACCTACTACCGCCCGAACGAGGCGCCCGACGAACGCGAGATCAGCCTCCTTTCGGCGATGGCGCGGCAGGCGGCGACCGCGATCGAGAACGCGATGCTGTTCGCGCAGACGGAGAAGCGCGTCCGCCAGCTGGAGGCGCTGACGCTGATCGCCTCCAGCTTCTCGCTCGAGCTCTCGCTGCCGGAGCTGATGAACCGGATGGCGGCCCACATCGTGCGGGCAACCACCGCGGTGACCTGTGCCGCGGCGCTCGCTGATGGCCCTGGCGGCGGGATGCGCATGCTCGGCGCCGACGGCGTTCCCGACGGTTTCGACGAGGCGATGCAGGCCTCGTTCCGCGGGGGCGGTGGAACGGCGGCCCTCCGGGCGATGGCCGAAAGGCGAACGATTTACCTCCCCGGCGCACTCAGCGAGCGGCTGCGGGATCCCCGATACGCGGCAGCCAAGCCGTACTTCGAGTCGGCAAACTGGGACTCCATCCTCCTGGCCCCGGTCATGCACGCGAACGAAGCACTTGGGGTCCTGATGCTGGGGTATCCCGGCAACGTCGACCCGGACCACGAGGAGCGCAAGTTCATCG
>CALMIW010000240.1 GCA_937864275.1 uncultured Dehalococcoidia bacterium | reverse complement strand
TAGTTGCTGAAGGGTATGCCTGCCGCCGCCCCAAGGAGCGATCCGGAAACGGCGAGGATTGCCGCCGTCCGCATGAACGACATCGCCACCTGGCGCCGCCGCCCGCCGATCGCCTTCATGATCGCGATCTCACGGCGCTGTTCGGCGACCATTGTCGTCATCGTGTTCGAGATGAGGGCGACCGCGGAGACGAGTGCGAGGACACCGCCGACATAGAACAGCGTCACGAAGTTGTCGAAGATCTCCTGACCGGGCCAGGTCCCCGGCGGTCGCGTCACCGGGAGGTCCGGGAAGACCAGTCCGGGGTGGCGTTCGCTGAGCCATGCCTGTACCTCGGCAGCGATCCGCTCGGCCTCTTCCGGGTCTTCGACGCGAATATCGAAGACATCGACGCCGGACGTGCCGGCGACGCGGTTCACCGTCTCCTGCGGGACATAGAGGACGATCGAGTCGTCGGTCGCGATCTGGGAGAAGTCGAGCGACCTGCCCGTCCCGGAGAGGGCAAGCGGATGCAGCTTTCCGGCGTTGTCCTCAGCCTGGAACACCTGCCCGACTTCCGCACTCAGCCTGCCGCTGCGCTTGTTCTGCGGGTCGGTGAGGGCCTGGCCATCGCCGGGTGCCGTCCCGCTCTCCAGGCTTACGACATTGACGTCCTGGCTGGCGAAATCCTTGATGCCGATGAGCAGGGCATCCTCGCGCCGATCGCCGACGTGCAGGCGGGTGAAGAAGGTCGTCCGCGTGTCGACTGCTGCGATGCCCGGCAAGCTGCGCAGTTCGGTTTCTTCCGCGGGCGTGAGGACGACGTCCTCGGTGAAGATGCGGATGTCGTGCAGGCGGTCGCGGTCGATCTGTTCGGCCATCCCCCTATCGGTGAGCGGAGGGAGCGCGAAGAGGCCCAGGCCGGCGACTGCCACGGCGATCGTGGCGATGGTGAAAAGCGAACGCGCCCAGCGCCGGCGGATGTCCTGCCAGGACTTTCGCGTGAGGGTGCTCACCGGAGGTGCCTGTCGCTCTCGATGCGGCCATCGCGGATGGCGATGCAGCGGGAGGCGCGTTCCGCGAGGCCGCGGTCGTGGGTGACGTAGACGATCGTCATGCCGCCCGAGTTCAGGTCGTGCAGCAGCGAAAGCACCATCTCGGCGCTCTCGGTGTCCAGGTTGCCCGTCGGTTCGTCGCAGACCAGGAGTACCGGATCGCAGGCCAACGCCCTGGCGATCGCCACGCGCTGCTGCTGACCGCCGGAGAGCTCGGACGGCAAGTGGTCCAGCTTGTCGCCCAGGCCGACGAGGCCGAGGTTTCGAGCGGCGCGTTCCTGGCGCTCTTTGCCACCGAACACCCGCGCGAAATCCATTGGCAGCATCGCGTTCTCGAGCGCGGTGAGCGTCGGCAGGAGTTGGAAGAACTGGAAGACAATGCCGACGCGGCGCCCGCGCCAGGCGGCGAGCTTCTCCTCGCTCAGGGTGTCGATGCGCTGGCCGTCGACGCTGACCGAGCCAGACGTCGGCCGGTCGATGCCGGTGACGATGTTGAGGATGGTGGACTTACCGCTCCCGGAAGGCCCGACGACGGAGACCATTTCGCCCGGGGCGATCGCCAGGTCGATCCCCTGCAGGGCCGGAAACGAGAGACGCCCGGTGCGGTAGACCTTCTTGACGCCGCTGAGTTCGATGAGTGGGCCTGCGGCATCCGGGGAAGGGCTGTCCGGGCCTGACGATGTGAGGCGCATGTCATGAACTCCGGAACGCGGTGGGAGACACCGTAAGGGTTCGGCGAAGCGATTGGAACGGCCCGGGCCGATTCAACCCGCCGCTGAACCCGCGGGTGTGTCGAGGCGGCAGGGCTGGCGTCGGGTTCAGCATGGTCCGCAACGCTCGCAGATCCAGAAGCCCTTCGCGGCGCCACCGCCAGCGCGCGCCAGTGCGCGGGGCTGAGCGCACGCTTCGAGGTGGAGGCACTCGGTTTCCGGGCACGGCGCGGGGGAGGTTTCGGCGGCCACCGTTGGGAGACCGGCGCGCTGGTCGGGAAGTGGGCGGGGTTTCATCGTCTCGAGGTTCGCCCGGCCCGTGGGTGCCTGTCCTGCCCGAACGGCCGCGAACCGTTGCCCGAGGGGGCGTGGAACTGCCCCCGAGTGTGGGGAACCCAACACGGCGCCGCCAGGTGAGTGTCAGTGTGCCGGGAGGAGCATGCGGAAGGTGCTGCCGGCGCCCTCTTCGCTTTCGGCTTCGAGCCAGCCGCCATGGGCGCGGACGATGCTGAGCGAGGTGGAGAGGCCGAGGCCGGTGCCTTTGCCGACGCCCTTCGTCGTGAAAAAGGGGTCGAAGATGCGCTGGACGACGTCGCGGGACATGCCCGAACCGGAGTCGGTCACCAGGATCTCGTGGTAGCGGCCGGGGGCCAGGCCGCGCTGGGACCAGATAGGTTCCTCGGTGAGTTCGCGCAGGCGCCGCTCGACGCGGATCTCTCCGCCTCCCGGCATCGCGTCGCGCGCATTGAGAAGGAGGTTGACGAGCACCTGCTGGAGGGAGCTGAACTCGCCGACGGTGCGGTCC
>CALMIW010000239.1 GCA_937864275.1 uncultured Dehalococcoidia bacterium | reverse complement strand
CGCGGCTGCGCTCGTCTTCCCGTCGCGGTTCGAGGGCTTCGGCTTGCCGCCGCTGGAGGCAATGGCCTGTGGCACCCCCGTGATTTCGACGGATGCGCCCGCGATGTCCGAGGTGCTGGCGGGGGCTGCGACACTCGTGCCGGTTCGGGACCCCGGAGCGATCGCGGCCGAGGCCCACCGGCTGCTCGGCGGCCCCGGCCTGCGCGCGGAACGGTCCGCGCGGGGGATCGAGTTCGCCTCCCGGTTCTCGTGGCAGCGCACCGCCGAGGAGACGATCGATGTCTACCGCGAGGTTGCGCCGTGACCCTCGGCGCCGTCGTCGTCAGCTACAAGTGCCGCGACCTGCTCATCGCCTGTCTCGAATCGATCGAGGCGCACGCTCCCGGCGTCCTCGAGACGACGGTGGTCGTCGACAACGCGTCCGGCGACGGGATCCCGGCGGCCGTCCGCGAACGGTGGCCGGCGGTGCGGGTCATCGAGAAGGAGCGCAACGTGGGGTTCGCCGCGGCGGCCAACGCAGGCATCCGCGCGCTCCGGGCGTGTGAGACTGTTTGCCTCCTGAACCCCGACGCGGTCCTGCTGGACGATGGGCTGCTGGCGGCAGCGGAGTACCTTTCCCAGCACCCCGAGGCAGGCGTGGCCGGAGGCCGAATCTTGAACGTCGATGGCTCGGTGCAGGCGAGTGCGCGGGCCTTCCCCGGCCACCTCAACGCGTTCTTCAACCGCCACTCGCTGACCACGAAGCTCTTCCCGAACAACCGCTACTCCCGCGACTACCTGATGAGTGGCTGGGCGCACGACGCGATCCGGCCGGTGGACTGGGTCTCGGGCGCGTTCATGTTCATCCACCGGCGCGCCATCGATGCCGTAGGTCTGCTGGACGCGGCGTACTTCTTCAGCATCGAAGACGTCGACTACTGCCGGCGGGTGCGCGATGCCGGACTCGAGGTGGTGTATTTCCCCGGTGCGAGCATCCGCCATCGCATCGGCGGGAGTTCGCGGAAGGCGGTCTACCGGGCGATGGCGGCGCACCACCGGGGGATGTGGCGGTATTACCGCAAGCACCTGCGGGGGAATCGGCTCCTGGATGCGGTGACGTTCGCCGGGATCTGCGGCAGATTCGGCCTCCATGCGGCGTCGTACGCGGTGCGGACCGCGAAGAACCGCGCCCTCGGGCGGGAGAACCCGTAGCTACACGCGCTCCCTGGCGCTCGCCCCGCGCAGGGCGAGCACGCGCGTCGAGTTCCAGAACGAGGTCCCGTACCCGAACAGCACCGTCAACGCCGCGGCGAACGCCAGCACGGCCAGGCCGACGATCGCCGACCCGGCGCTCTTGTACCAGGTGTGGGCAAGCAGCGCGCCGAGACAGAACATCGCGGTGATCGCATAGCTGACCAGCGTCAGTTTCAGCGGGCTGTAGCCGGCCCGTTCCATCCGGTCGTGGAAGTGGTCGGCGTCAGCCTTGAACGGGTGGCGGCCATCGAGGAACCGCCGGACGAAGGCCACGCCGGTATCGAGCACCGGCAGCCCGAGGGCGACGAGGGGGATGTAGAGCGGGACGCGTCCGGTGGTATCGACGAACCCGGAGATGCTGAGCCCCGCGATCATGAACCCCAGGAAGTAGGCGCCGGAATCGCCGAGGAAGCGCCGCGCGCGGGGGAGGTTGAACGGCACGAAGCCGAGCGAAGCGCCTGCCAGCGCCGCGAAGAGCATCGCGATCAGGTCGTGGCCCAGGTCCCAGGCGATGTAGGACATCGTCCCCGAGACGAGCGCGGCCACGCCGGTGGCCACACCGTCGCGTCCGTCGATCAAGTTGATCGAGTTCGTGATCAACATAATCCAGAAGATACTGACGGCTGCATCGAGCCAGCCGAGTTCTACGGTGCCGCCGCCGGGAAGGGTCATCTCGCCGATGCGGTACCCGGCGAGGTAGATGCCCAGCGCCGCAAGGAAGTGGGTCGACATCTTGTAGCGCCAGTCGAGGTCCTTGAAGTCGTCGCGGGCGCCGACCGCGCAGACCACGGCGCCGCACGCCACGAGCGTAAAGAACTCCCTCCGGTCTTCTTCGAGAAACCGGTTCGCCTGGTCGCTGAACAGTGCCATGACGAGGATGGACACGACGAAGCCGGCGAGGATGCTGAGCCCGCCGATGCGGGGCATGAGCTCGCCCTTGCGCCCGGCCTTCGTCGGCAGACGGAGGACGAACGTCAGCGGGAGCGCGACACAGAGCGCGATGGCTGCGGCTTCGAACTCGATGTCCACGCGCAAACCCCGGGGCGCGGCACGCCCTTAAGCGATGCCGAATGCTAAGCGCATTGCGGGCGTTTCAGCCAGCGGCCGGTGAAGGTTTCGCGATCTCGGTCATTTCGCCGTCGTGCATCGAGAGGATGCGGTCCGCCAGCATCGCCATGTCCATGTCGTGCGTGACCATGAGGCCGAGCTTGCCCCGCTGCTTCACCTCGGCGATGAGCGACAGGACCACCTGGCGTCCGCGCGCCGAATCGAGGCTCGCGGTTGGTTCGTCGACGAGGACGAGGGCGAGGTCGTTCATCAGCGCACGGCCGATGGCGACGCGCTGCTTCTCGCCGCCACTGAGCTCGGTGGCGACGGCGTTCGCCCGCCGTTCGAGGCCGAGTTCGGCGAGCAGCCGGTCGGCTCTCGCACCGGCCGTTTTGCCGTTCGCGCGGGTGATCTTCGCCATCACGAGGAGGTTCTCCCTCGCCGTGAGGAACGGGAGGAGGTTGTTCGCCTGGAACACATAGCCGACGGTGTCGCGGCGGTAGGCGGCCTGCTCGCCGCGGCCCAACCCGGCGATATCCCGGCCGTTGACGACGATGGCGCCGGCAGTCGGCCGGAGGAGGCCACCGATCATGGCCAGGAGGGTGGTCTTGCCCGAACCACTTGGGCCGACCACGGCGACGAATTCGCCCGGCTGCGTCGAGAAGGCGGCGTTCCGGACGGCGTGGACGGCCTGTTCGCCAGACCCGTACGTCTTGGAGAGCGCCGAGACTTCGAGCGTCACATTCATGCTTGCCGCTCCTATTGCTGTTGCCCGAGGGCGATGATCGGGTCGACTTTGGCGACCTGGCGCCCGGAGAAGGCCGCTCCGACGGCGGCCATCAGTACGAGCAGCGCCGACGTCCCGACGAAGGTGCTGGTGGTGAAGGCGATGGGCACCGGGTTGGGCACCTGCTGCAACAACCGGTTCGTCGCCCACGCCAGGGGCGCGGCGATGGCGACGCCCACGATGCTGATGGCGAGCACCTGGACCAGCACCTGGCGGAACACGAAGAAGGAACTGGCGCCAACCGCCTTGAGGACCCCGATCTGCCCGATCTTTTGGAGGGTGAGGACGTAGAAGAAGACGCCGATGACGAGGCCGCCAATCAGGAAGCCGAACAGCTGCAGCGCCTGGACGGTGGACTGCTGGCCGGAGACGCCTTCGATGTTGGCGAAGGCGGTGCTCTTGTTGACGGCCGTCCAACCTTCGCCGCCCGAGCCGGCGGCGTCCTTCCCCTTCAGGAGCATGATCGACGCCGCGGGCAGGTCGGGGCCGGAAGACCCGTACTTCAATTCCTGCCACGAACTGCGGAGGAGATAGACGGCTGGCTGGAAGAAGAAATTGCCTTCGTCGGTTTCGCCGACGATGAGGAAGTCCCGCTCGACGAGGCGGATAGAAACGCGGACGGTGTCGCCAACGTCGAGGCCCGAATAGCGGAGGAAGCTCGAATCGACGAGCAGACCGTCGCGGTCATCGGAGGTGAGCGGGCGCCCGTCGACGACCTTCGGCGCACCGATCGTGCCCGGTTCGAAGCCGAGGAAGGCGGCCGAGTCGATCTCTCCGTCGTCCGTCGCGTAGTTGGCCGCGACGTACCCGAGGGGCGCGCTCGATTCGGCGCCAAACCGCTGGCTGATCTCGTCGACCAATTCGGCGCTGAGTTCGGAGCGGATCACGCTCAAACCTGCCCGCTCCGAGTAGGCGATGGCGTCGGCGTTGAAGTTCTTCAGGGCGCTGCCGGCCTGTTCGTTCAGGCCGACCCCAAGCCCGTTGATCATGAGCACCAGGTAGCTGATCAACGTGACGATCAGGGCGATCAGCACGAATTGCAGTTTTCGGCGGCGTATCTCAAGCAGACCAATCAATCGGCGGCTCCCGGCGACCGCTCCTGCGGACCGCAACAAGAGTACTGCTTCGCGGTTGAAATCGATCATCGCGGCATGACGGTTCAGCCCCGTGGGGATACATTCTGAAGTGCGCCATGCTCGAAGACCCATCGCTCCATCGCCTCGCCGCCCACCCCCCGCGCGCCAGCCTCGTGCTCGCCGCCGGGGAGATCCCGGGGGTTCGGACCGAAGTCTGGATGGGAGGCGCCCACACGGCGCACGGCGAGGAACTCACGGCCGTCGCGCTGTCGACGTCGTGGTTGATCGACTGCGCCGGGGACATCGACCGCTCGTACCGGGCAGTGACGTCCCGCTGGCTGGCGTGCGTGTTCCCCGACCTGGACGGGCCACTGACTTCGCCCCAGCGCATCAGCGAGGTGGTGTCCGAATCGCTGGCGGCGGTGCTCGAGGGTAACGGTTCGGCGCCGGAGCGCCTCTATGTGATGTGCCAGCACGGCATGAACCGGAGCGGACTCGTGAGCGGGCTCATCCTCCGGGGGTTGGGGATGGACCCGCGCGAGACGATCGAGCGCATCCGCCTCGCCCGGCCGGGCGCCCTCGCCAACGACCACTTCCGCCGGATCCTGCTGGGGGACTGAGCCTGGAAGGTTCGGACACAGCCGTGGCGAGTCGGCAGAACCTGCGTCGTATACTTCGAGCATGGCAATCGCACCGAGCGCAAAGGTCTGGACGTGGCAGGAAGCGCTCGCCCTGCCGGGCGGGGAACGCTACGAGGTGATCGACGGCGAACTGAAGGAGCGGGTCATGAGCGTTCAATCCTCGGCCATCGCAATGGCGATCGCCGCGTACCTCGGCCAGTGGGTTCGTTCAGGCCACCCCGGAACTGTGCTGGGATCCGATGGAGGCTACACCATCTTCCCGTGGGCGCCTGGAGACGTGCGGATGCCGGATGTCTCCTATGTCTCACAGGCCCGAATGCCCAGGGTCCCCGCTCGTGGCTGGTCCGACGTAGCGCCCGAGTTCGCGGTCGAAGTGGTTTCGCCAACCGACCTGGCGTTGGACGTCGACCTGAAGGCGCATGACTACATCCGCGCCGGCGTTGACCTGGTGTGGGTGGTGTTCCCGAGAACGAGGACCATCGTGGTGTATCGTCCGGGACTTCCCCAGACGTCGTTCGGTCCGGGAGAGACCGTGAACGGCGGGGACGTGCTCCCCGGCTTGAGCGTGTCCATCGACGAGCTGTTCGCCCCGTTCGAGTAGCTACTCGCGTTCCAGCAGGTCTGGGCGCCGTTCGCGGGTCCGCTGTAGGCGCTGCTCTTGCTTCCACTTCTCGATCTTCGCGTGGTGGCCGCTGAGGAGGATCTCCGGCACGGCCCAGCCGTTGTACTCGGCCGGGCGCGTGTACTGCGGATGCTCGAGGAGGCCGTCGGCGAACGACTCTTCTTCCGGGCTGACCTCATCGCCGAGCGCGCCCGGGATGTGGCGGGCGACCGCATCGATAAGCACCATCGCCGGGAGTTCGCCGCCGGTGAGGATGTAGTCGCCGATCGAGACCTCCCGGTCGACCCGGTGTTCGATGAAACGCTCGTCGACACCCTCGTAGCGCCCGCAGACAAGGACGAGCCGGCCGTGGGTGGCGAGTTCGCGCACGAGTGCGTCGTCCAGGACTTCGCCCTGGGGCGAGAGATAGAGCGCCCGGTCCAGTACGTCGACGCGCATCACCATCCCCTGGCCGCCCCCGAACGGGTAGTCATCGACGGAGCGGTGCTTGTCGGTCGCGTGTTCCCGGATGTTGTGAAACTGCAGGTCCAGGAGGCCGTCTTCTCTCGCCCGTTTAATAATGGAGACGTCGAGCGGTCCCCTCTCGAAGGCTTCGGGGAAGAGCGTCAGGACGTCGATCCTCATTCGCTTTGCCGCGCGTGTTCGACCGGGCCCTGGAGCAGTTCGGAGACATGGCTCAGGAGCGGCAGGAGCACATCCATGCCCTGGGTGACGGCCTTCGGGCTGCCCGGCAGGTTCACGATCAGGACCTGGCCGCGGGTGGCGGCGACGGCGCGGCTGAGGGCGGCATGGGGCGTGTAGCGCAGCCCGTTGGCCACCAGTGCGTAGGCGATGCCGGGGACGTCGCGCTCGGCGATGTCGCGCGTGGCCTCGGGG
>CALMIW010000238.1 GCA_937864275.1 uncultured Dehalococcoidia bacterium | reverse complement strand
TCGGGGGAGGGTTTCTTTTAAAATGCGCGCCCCTCCTGCTCCCGCCGCTGCGAGTCTGCCCGCAACCTCGGAGGCTGCGGCCCGCGCGTTCACTCCGCGAGGCCCTCCAGCCGGGCCGCCTCATCCGCGGTCCCCACCGCGTCGATGATGTCGTCCAGGTTCCCGTCCAGCCGATCCGGGATGTTGTGGACGGTCAGGCCGATGCGGTGGTCCGTGATCCGGTCCTGCGGGAAGTTGTAGGTGCGGATCTTCTCGCTCCGGTCTCCGCTTCCCACCTGCATCTTCCGTGCCTCGCTCATCTCGGCGTCCGCCCTGCTCTGTTCCATGTCGAACAGCCGGGAGCGCAGGACGGTCATCGCCTTGATCCGGTTCTTCAGCTGCGAGCGCTCATCCTGGCAAACCACAACCATGCCCGTCGGCAGGTGCGTCAGCCGCACAGCGGTCGCCACCTTGTTCACGTTCTGGCCGCCCGCCCCGGAGGAATGGAATATGTCGACCCGCACATCCTTCTCTTCGATGGCGATGTCCACTTCCTCCGCTTCGGGAAGCACCGCGACCGTCGCGGTGGAGGTGTGGATGCGTCCCTGCGCTTCGGTCTCGGGCACGCGCTGCACCCGGTGCACCCCGCTCTCGTACTTGAGCCGCGAGTACGCACCGTCGCCGCGCACCTCGAAGACGACTTCCTTGAAGCCGCCCTTCTCCGATTCGGAAGCGCTCAGGATTTCGGTATGCCAGTGCTTCCGCTCGGCGTAGCGGGCGTACGCCCGGTACAGCTCGAAGCCGAACAGCGCGGCTTCCTCGCCGCCGGCGCCTGCCCGGATTTCCATAATCACGTTTCGCGAATCGCGCGGGTCCCGGGGGAGCAGCCCCCGCCGGATCTTCGCGCCGAGTTCTTCCATGCTCGCGGTCGCCTCCGCGAGTTCCATCTCGGCGAGTTCCTTCATCTCGGCGTCGCCCTCGGAGAGCATCGCCTGGGCGTCCTCAGCCGTCTTTCGAGCGGCCTCGTACTCCGCGAACATCTGGACCACGTCCTGGATCTCCGCGCGTTCCCGGGCGAGCTTGTTCAACTGCTCGAAGTCCGCGGCGACTTCCGGGCGCCCCATCTCCTCCGTCAGTTCGTCGAACCGGCTTCGGATGCGTTCCAGTTGGGTGATGATTGCGCTGTCCATGGTGAAACACGATGGTCCGCACCGGGCGGACCGGCATCAAGCATAGCACCCGCTCCCGCTACGCTCTGAGCTTCGCCGCCAGGTACGCGGGGATGTCCGCGATGCCCATTTGCTGCTGCTCGCCTTCCCCCGAAAGGTCCTTCACCATCCCGGCGCCCTTTGCGAACTCGTCGTCGCCGATGATCACCGCGAATCGCGCCCCGGAGTGGTTCGCCCCGCGCATCTGCGCCTTCATCGACTTGTTCGACTCTCCGCAGATGGCCGGGATCCCCGCGCTCCGCAACTTCGAGGCCAGTCCGAAGACCGCCGCCGCTGCGCCCTCGGCCCGGTGGACGATGTACACGTCTGCTGCCGCCGCTTCGTCGAAAGTAACCCCGCTGCGCTGCATCTCGAGGATGACGCGCTCGATGCCGCTGCCAAACCCCATGCCGGGCGTCGGCGGCCCGCCGAGGATCTCGATCAGCCCGTCGTACCGCCCGCCCCCGCCGATCGTCCCCTGCGCGCGCTCGTCGTCCGTGGGCACGATCTCGAAGACGGTGCGGTTGTAGTAGTCCAGGCCGCGGACGAGGAGCGGATCGATCGCCACGGGGATCTCCGAGGCGCCCAGGGCTTCCAGCACCGTTTCGTGGTGCGCCTTCGCCTCCGGGCTCAGTTCGTCGATGAGTTTCGGCGCGGCGTCTTTGTACGGGAGGTCGCGCTCGTCCTTGCTGTCCAGCAGGCGCAGGGGGTTCCGCTCGAAGCGCCGCTGGCTGTCCTCCGAAAGCTTCTCCAGGTGCGGCCGGTAGTAGTCCTTCAGTCGCTCCACGTAGGCGCGCCGCGGCGCCAGGTCGTCCAGCGAACCAAGTCGCACGCCGATGTTGCGGATCCCGAGCATCGTGTACAGCCGCCAGAGCACCGCGATCACTTCCGCGTCGATTAGCGGGTCGGTCGAACCGAGGATCTCGCAGTCGAACTGCGTGTGTTGGCGGTAGCGTCCCTTTTGCGGCCGGTCGTACCGGAACATCTGGTGCGTGGTGTAAAGCCGGACAGGCTGCGGCCAGCTCGCCATGCCGTGCTCCAGGTAGGCGCGGCAGATCGCCGGCGTCCCCTCCGGTGTGAGCGCAAGCCGCTCGCCCCCGCGGTCCTCGAAGGTGTACATCTCCTTCTCCACGATGTCCGTCGTGTCGCCGCTGCCTTTCTCGAAGACGCCCGCGTACTCGAACGCCGGGGTGTCGATGCGCCGGAACCCGTGCAGCCGCGTCACCACCCGGATTGCGTCGTTGACGGCCTGCCAGTAGGGCTGCATGTCCGGGAGCACGTCTTGCGTGCCCCGCGGCGCTTGGAATCGCGTTGTCATAACGGTGGTTCTTCCGGCGAAGGGGATGCATGGTAGGATAGAGTTCCATTTCCCCGGGGCAAAGAGGGTTCTGTTTGGCGGTGCGCACACAGGAGCCGGTCACTCACGACGCCGACATCGACGCCGTCATCAAGCGTGCTTCCGACTATCTTCCCGCTGAACGGATGGACGGCATCCGCGAAGCCTACGAGTATGCCGCCCGTTGCCATGAGGGCCAGGTCCGCAAGACCGGCGACCCGTACATCACCCATCCCGTCTCCGTCGCCTACATGGTCGCCAACCTCGAACTGGACCAGCAGGCGATCATCGCCGCACTTCTCCACGACGTGCAGGAAGACTGCGGCATCGCGAACGAGACGCTCGTCGAACTGTTCGGCCCGCGCGTCGGCCGCCTCGTAGATGGCCTGACCAAGCTCGATAAGCTCCAGATGAACATCGGCGGGGTGGACCCCTCGCGCGGCACTGCCCAGTCCCAGAACCTCCGCAAGATGTTCCTGGCCATGGCAGAAGACATAACCGTCGTCTTGATCAAGCTCTGCGACCGCCTCCACAACATGCGCACGCTCTGGGCTTTCCCAACCGAAAAGCAGCATCGGATCGCGCTCGAGACCCAGGAAATCTTCGCCCCCCTCGCGAACCGCCTTGGTGTCTGGCAGATCAAGTGGGAACTCGAAGACCTCTCGTTCCGCTACCTCGAACCGGAAAAGTACCGCGAAATCGCCGACCTTCTCTCGTCCAAGCGCGTGACCCGCGAGCGCTACATCCGCGAGGCCTCGGACATCCTCAAGGAACACCTCGACGCCGCCGGCATCAAGTCCGAGATCAGCGGCCGCGCCAAGCACATCGCCAGCATCTACCACAAGATGGGCCGCTACTCCGCCCAGTCCAAGACCTTCGACCAGATCTACGACCTTTTGGCCGTGCGCGTCTTCGTCGACAGCGTCTCCGAGTGCTACCACGCCCTGGGCATCATCCACTCGCTCTGGCGCCCGATCCCCGGCCAGTTCGACGACTACATCGGCAATCCCAAGGATTCGATGTACCAGTCGCTCCACACTACCGTCGTCGGCCCGAACGGCCGTCCACTCGAGATCCAGATTCGCACACACGACATGCACCGCGTCGCCGAATACGGCGTCGCCGCACACTGGCGCTACAAAGAGGGCGGCAAGCAGTCCGGCAAAGACGAAGAGCGCATCGCCTGGCTGCGCCAGCTGCTCGATTGGCAGCGCGACCTGGCCGGCGCCGACGAGTTCGTCGAAAGCGTCAAGACCGACATCTTCCACGACCAGGTCTTCGTCTATACCCCGAAGGGCGACGTCCTCGACCTCCCGGCTGGCGCGACTCCCCTGGATTTCGCCTACCGCATCCACACCGACCTCGGCCACCAGACCGTCGGCGCCAAGGTCAACGGGCGCATGGTCTCCCTCAACTCCCAGCTGAAGAACGGCGACGTCGTCGACATCATGCGCAGCCGGACGAGCAAAGGGCCTTCCCGCGACTGGCTCAACGGCAACCTCGGCTACGTCCGCACCACGCACTCCAAAGAGAAGATCCGCCAGTGGTTCCGCAAGCAGGAACGCGCCGAGAACATCGAACGCGGCCGCGAACTGATCGAGAAAGAGATGCGCAGGCTGGGACTCGACCTGAGCGAGCGCCAGGAGCAGACCCTCGCCTTCTTCCCCTACCCATCCTGGGAGGACTTCCTCGCCGCCCTCGGCTACGGCGGTGTCAGCACCAACTCCATCGCCCGCAAGTTCCAGGCGCTCATCGCCGAAGAAGAAGCCGTCGCCGAAGTCCCGGCGCCCCTGCCCGAGAAACTCGCGCCCGCCGCGCTCGGCGGCCCCGGCATGCGTGTCCTCGGTGTCGGCAACCTGCTCACCACCATGGCCCGCTGCTGCAACCCGCTCCCCGGCGACCAGATCGTTGGCTACGTGACCCGTACGCGCGGCGTCACCGTCCACCGCGCCGACTGCCTCAACGTCCTCAACGAAGAGGAGACCGAGCGCATCGTCGAAGTCGAATGGGGCACCGTGGCCAAGCTCTACCCGGTCCAGATCCTCATCGAGGCATGGGACCGTGTTGGCCTTCTCCGCGACATCACCACCGTGGTCACCGAGGACAAGGTCAATATGGTCGGCGTCCGCACGGTCGAGAACGGCGATGGTTCGGTCACCGTCCACGCCACCCTCGAGACTACGGGCATCGAACAGCTCTCCCGCCTGCTCTCTCGCCTCGAAATCATCCGCGGCGTCCGCGCGGTTGACCGGGTCCAGGAGAAGAAGCGCAAGGGCGGCGTCCACCCCGAGCCCATCCCGATTCGCAGGGCCGTCAACCAGGTTTAGGCGGCGCGCCTGCGCTGGGCGGGAATCCGGTGGACCGTGGCACGGCGTCGAGGGCTCGCCGGCGCCGCCGGCCTCGCCTTGCGCGCCCCGCCCACATGCGGCTCTCGCACCAGGAAGTATTCAGTCGCCATCGCCGCGGCAATCGCCAGCGCCGAACCGATCAGGAAAAGGTCGAAGAGGATCGTCAGAAGCGGGTTCACCATTGCAGTCGTACATCCGTTCGAAAGTGCCGTGAGACTATGCGAACGGGCGTTCTGCTGTCAATACAAATGTTCTAAACTCGACAGTACATGTCGCGATGCGGTCGTGCCGTATACTCCGCCCGGGCGGAAGCAGGGAGGCCAGCATGGCGCGTTCGCGGGGGTTCTTCGGCCCGTCCGAAAAGGCACTCGAGTTCGGTAAGCAGTACGCCGAAGTCCTCGGCTACTGGGGCGAGTTCTTCGCCGCGGGCAGCAAGCTCGTCGGCGCCAACGTGAAACTCGGCGAACTCGCGCAGGACGCTGCCAAAGAATGGGACCAGTGGGTGAAGGAGACGGCGAACGCCCCGTGGAACTGGATGAACCCGGACGTCATGCGTCGGATGATGGGCACGGCCCAGAAGCCCGAGTAGCACCGTCCCGGCGGGTCAGTACGAAACCGACCCGGCCCCACTCCACGCTCCCCCTGTGCTCGAGCTGAAGCTCACCGCCCCGCCGGTCGTCGCCGTCCCCGCCAGGGTCCCCGCGACAGCCGAGCCGGTGTAGGGAGGGAACGGGGGCTCGCGACCAACGCAGCCTTCCGCGGTGAACGGCGTGGTGAGACTGAACGCCCCGCCCGAAGTCCCTGCGAAGCTCGCGCTGAATCCCCCGTCCGATCCCACGCCCCCGCCCAGTCCGGAACTCCAGGTCTCGCCAAGTGCCGCAGTTGCCACGTCGAGGAGCGTCCCGTCGGGCGCGTTGCAGTTCACCGTGAACGAACTCGAACGCTCGCCGTGTACCGAACCGGAGACGGCGCCAGTCTTGAAGTCAATCACGAGCGTGACCGTGACGACCCAGCTCGCCGAGTCCACGAAGGAAGCGCCTCCCACCGTCACTGTCGGCAGTTCCGGCTCGGGCGTCGGCGTTTGAGTAGGCGGTACGGGCGTTGCCGTCGGCGGCACCAGGGTCGGTGTGGGGGGCTCAGGCGTCGGCGTCGGCGTCGGCGGCAGAGGCGTCGCAGTGGCAGTGGGCGCGGCGGTCGCGCTCGGCGGTGGTGTCCCCTCCGGCGAAGGTCCGGGGCTGGGCTTCGTTTCGGGTGTCTCATCCTCGGCCGGAACGGGCAGCAGGCCCTGCTCGTCCAGCTTCCGGTTGATCGTGTTCTTCATCACGTCGTTGATATCCACGGAGCGCGGGTCCTCGCCGCGTTCGCGCGCCTCGGCGCGGGCTCGGGCGTAGTCCCCCGCGACTTCG
>CALMIW010000237.1 GCA_937864275.1 uncultured Dehalococcoidia bacterium | reverse complement strand
CCGGGCGACGGCCGGCCGTGGGCGAAGAGCCCCGCACTCGCCTGCGGGAAGCACAGCGCCACCTCGATCTGTCGCGCAGCCTCGAAGACATCGATGTCGCCAGGGCGACAGCCGAGGCCCAGTCGGCAGAGCGGCTGGCCCAGGAAGCGCTGCGGCTCGCCCAGAGTGAGTTCGAGGAACGCACCAGGCGCACCGGCGACGACGACGGCAGCCGACGCCGGCGGAGTCGCGACGACGTCCCGCGTTCTCGAGACCGGGACGCCGATGTCCTGGGAAGTATCCTCGGCGGCGTCATCGGCGGGGTGCTCGCCGGCGGGATGCGCGGACGGGGCACGGGATTCGGGGGCACGGACTGGGGCAAGCCGGGCCGCATCTCGGGGGGCGGATTCCGCCTTCCTTCGGGTGGGTCCGGCCGTTCGCGCGGCGGGCGCTGGTAGCACACCCCCAGCCCGGAACCGCTATGATCCAGAGGATTTTCGGCCTGCCATGCGGGCCACGGGAGTAGCGACTGTGGCGAATTCCATCCTTGGACGCATGTCCGCCCTCATGCGGGCAAACATCAACGGCCTCCTCGACAAGGCCGAGGATCCGGAAAAGATGCTCGACCAGATGATCCGCGACTTCACCGAGAACATCGCGGAAGCCGAAAAGGCTGTGGCCCAGACGGTGGGGAACCTCCGCCTGCTCGAAGATGACATGAAGGAAGCCCGCGAGGCCTCCCAAGAGTGGATCGCCAAGGCGCTCGCGGCATCGCAGAAGGCCGATACCCTGCGCGCAGAAGGCAAGACGGCGGAAGCCGACCGCTTCGACGACCTCGCCAAGACAGCCCTGCGGCGCCAGCTTTCGTTCGAGGACCAGGCGAAGACGTTCTCAGCCCAGGTGGAGCACCAGACGGTCCTCACCGAGAAGCTGAAGAGCGGCCTGAACAAGATGCGCGAACGGCGCGGAGAACTGGTGCAGAAGCGAGACGAACTCGTCGCACGCGCCAAGATGGCGCAGGCCTCGGTGAAGGTCCAGGAGGCCGTCAAGAGCATCTCCGTGATCGACCCGACGAGCGACCTGGCGCGCTTCGAAGAGCGGATCCGCCGCCAGGAAGCGCTCGCTCGCGGCATGGAGGAAGTCTCCGTCAGCTCCCTGGAGGAGCAGTTCGACCAGCTGGACGACGAAATCGACGACATGGCGGTCGAAGCTCGTCTCGCGGCCCTCAAGTCGGGCGGCAAGCCGCAGCTCACGTCGGGCAGCTGAGCGGACTTGCGAATCTCAGTGCTCGCCTGACTATCCGAGCCTCGCGACGAAGGGTGCCGCGGCCTTTGCGTGCCGATGGCGCGCGGCACCTCGCCGCATGCCGCCGCGGCATGGCATTCGTGGCGCCGTAGGGTGCCCGATGCTAGGATTCGGACGCGCAACCCGTGACGCCCGGCCCTTCGGCCGGGTTCTTTGCGCCCCACTACATCGTCGGCGCCCGTGCCACACCGGGTGACCTGGAGAGGCCTTCCCATGACCGAACAACTCACCGCAGAACAGAAGCTGGCCCAGCTCGTCGAGCTGAAGCAGAAGGTCTCGGAGGGTGGTGGGCCGAAAGGCATCGAACGGCAGCACGCGAGGGGCAAGCTCACGGCGCGAGAGCGCATCGACCTCCTGCTCGACCCCGGCAGCTTCGACGAACTCGACCAGCTGATGCGCGCGCGCAGCATCGACAACAGCACCGGCGAGGCGGTCGTCACCGGCTGGGGCAAGGTCGATGGCCGGCCCGTTTACGTCTACGCCTACGACTTCACCCTCGTAGGCGGTTCGCTCAGCGAGGCGGTGGCCGAGAAGATCCTGAAAGTCATGGACCTCTCGATGACGACCGGCGCGCCGATCATCGGCATCATCGACTCGGGCGGCGCCCGCATCCAGGACGGGCCGGAAGCGCTCCGCGGTTTCGGCGAGATCTTCGCGATGAACGCCCTCGCCAGCGGCGGCGTCCCCCAGATCAGCGTGATCATGGGCCCCTCTGCCGGCGGCGGCGCCTACAGCCCGGCGCTGACCGACTTCATCTTCATGACCGAAGGCAGCGGCCAGATGTACATCACCGGCCCCGACGTGATCCGGGCGGTGACGGGCGAGGAAGTGACGCACGACGAACTCGGCGGCGCTATCGCCCATGCCAGCAAGTCTGGCGTGGCCCACTTCGCCGTCGGGGGCGAAGAAGCGACCATGCAGGAAGTCCGCCGGCTGCTCTCGTTCCTGCCTTCGAACAACGCGGACGACCCGCCAATCACCGGCTCGAACGACGACCCGGCGCGTGCGGACGAAGACCTGCTCACCATCGTCCCGGCAGAGCCGAACCGGCCCTACGACGTCCGCGAGGTCATCGACCGGCTGATCGACGATGGCGACTTCATGGAAGTCCACGAACTGTTCGCGACGAACATGGTGGTGGGCTTCGGACGGATGGCGGGACGGCCCGTCGGCTTCGTGGCCAACCAACCCGCCCAGCTCGCCGGCTCCCTCGACATCAACGCCAGCCGCAAGGCGAGCCGCTTCGTGCGCTTCTGCGATTGCTTCAACATCCCGCTGGTGACGCTGGTCGACACCCCCGGCTTCCTCCCCGGACTGAGCCAGGAGTACGGCGGCATCATCACCCACGGCGCGAAGCTTCTCTACGCCTACAGCGAAGCGACCGTGCCGAAGATCTCCGTGATCCTCCGCAAAAGCTACGGAGGCGCCCATCTTGTTATGTCCAGCAAGCACCTTCGCGGCGACATGAACTATGCCTGGCCGACCGCGGAGATCGCGGTCGCTGGCCCGGACGCCGCCGCGAACGTGGTCTTCCGCGAAGAGATCTCCAGCGCCCCGGACCCCGAGGCCAAGCGCAAGGAACTCATCGAGGAGTACCGCCAGAAGTTCGCGAACCCGTACATCCCGGCCGGGCGCGGCTTCCTCGATGACGTGATCGACCCTCGTCAGACGCGCACGAAGATCATTCGCGCCCTGGAGATGCTCGAGAACAAGGCCGACCGGAACCCGCCCAAGAAGCACGGCAACATCCCGCTGTAGCGAGTCAGCAAGGAATGAACACGGAAACGGCCGGCGCGTTGCGCGCCGGCCGTTTGTTGATCTATCCGCCCTGGCCGGGTGTCAGTCGGCGACGAGCACCAGCGTGCCGGTCGTCGAGAGGCTGCCTCCCGTCCCGTTGACGATGCAGGAGCGCGCCTTCGTCTGCTTGCCGGGGAGACCGCTGAAGCCGCCGTCTTCCGCCGTCCCGGAAAGCTGCCGGTAAGCCTCGATCAGCAGCTGCATGCCGTACATGCCGCTGTGGTTGAACGAGAGCCCGCCGCCGTTGGTGTTGATCGGCAGGCGGCCGCCGGGAGCGGCGTGGCCGTCCTTCCAGAGACGGAAGCCCTCGCCGCGTGGGGCAAGGCCGATCATCTCCGCGGTGATGCCGGCGGTGACAGTAAACGAGTCGTAGAGCATGGCCATTTCCATGTCCTCCGGACCCATCCCCGCCATCTTGTAGGCGGCCGCGCTCGAGGCCGCGGCCGAGGTGGCGGTGAAGTCGCCCATCTCGAGCATGTTCGAATGGCTCATGCTTTCGCCGGCGCCGGCGATCCAGACGGGCTTCGTCTTCACGCTGCGG
The DNA here is from genome assembly GCA_937864275.1 of uncultured Dehalococcoidia bacterium. Lineage (GTDB taxonomy): Bacteria > Chloroflexota > Dehalococcoidia > Tepidiformales > Tepidiformaceae > Amarobacter. Next base: position 7,681 of record CALMIW010000237.1, on the reverse strand, counting down.
GCGACTTCGGGGCTGACGACCAGGACCGCGCCGCCGTGGTCGGTGACGAGGCAGCAGTGGAGCAGCGTCAGCGGCCAGGACACCAGGCGGGCCTTGCTAACGTCTTCGACGGTGATCGGCCCACCGGCGGGGTTCGTCTCTTTGGAGAACATCACGGCGCGCGGGTTCAGCGTCGCCCACTGGCGTGTGACGACGGCGATGTGGGCGAAGTCCTCCGGCGTGGAGCCGTAGCGATGGTTGTGGCGCGTCATCGCATGGGAGTAGTTCGAAGGAGCCCCGGAGACACCGTACGGGTTGCTGAACTGGCTGCCCGGGTCCCACGGGTCCATGCCGCGAGCACGGCCGGTGCCGGCGCCTTTGGTCGCGCGCGATGACCAGCCGTTTTCGCCGTGGGTGACGAGGGCGACGTTGATGATGCCGGCATGGATGGCAGCCATCGCGTGGTGGACGTGCATTTCGAACGAGCAGCCGCCGACCGACGTGGTGTCGATGTAGGCGGGGTGCAGACCGAGGTGCTCGGCGATGGCCGAAGAGAAGCCTGCGCTGAAGATGCCGTCGATGGCGCTGATCGGGATGCCCGTCTGCTTCGAGACGTTCTTGATGGCCGAGATGTGCAGCTGGAGGGCCGTCTTCGGCTCTTCGGGATAGCCGATCCAGTCGGCTTCGGCGGCGCCGACGATCGCGGCGGCGCGGGAGAGTTGACCTGGCATGGTTCGAGTACCCCTTAGACCACGCGCCAGAACGGGATGTGGACATCCTCGCTGGCTGCTTCGAATTCGATCTGGACCTTCCCGCCGATCTTGATGGACTCGGGCTTCAGCGGGTCGACGCCGCGGAGGACCGTGAACATGCGGTCGCCCTCAGCGAGGTCGATGTAGGCGGTGACGAAGGGGGTTTCCTCGGCCCAGCCGCCGAAGGCGCGGTGCTGGACGGCGAAGGTGTGGATGTACCCAACGCCGGAGCCCTCGATCCACTCGATTTCGGTGGCGTGACAGAAGGGGCAGATCCAGCGGGGATACCAGTGGACGCGGTTGCAGCTGGTGCAGCGCGGAAGGACAAGCTTGTCCTGCTTTGCAGCGTCCCAGAAGGGCTTGGTGAGCGGGTCGCCCAGCTCGGGGATTGGCTTGTTGTATGGCATAGCGGATGGCAGTCCTTCGGCACGTGCGCCGCTTCGCGGCAGGGCGGGCCGCTTGGGGCAATCCGTGCAAGAGATGGTGGACGAACGCTACGTGAATGAGGCGAAAAGGGAAAGAGGCCCGGCCACCAAAACCGCCGGCCCGCGGCTACACGCGCAGGTACACGCGCAGCTCCTCGCCATCGACCTCGATCCGGTCGATGACGTCGCGGAGGGAGGACTGGAGCGTTTCGAAGGGCAGTTCGTCCCAGTCCCGCCCGAGCCGGTCGCGCAGCGCTTCGAGATGGCTTCGGCGCTCCGCCTCGGATTGCTGGGCCTGGAGCCGATCCCTGGCCGCTCGGAGCTCGGCTTCGAGTTCCTGGTGTTCTCTTGCCAGCTCGCCACCGAGCGACTTCATTCGTTCGATCGTGATGTGCCCGTGGGCGGCGTCGGCGACCAGCTCCTCGACCTGGCGGCGGTTCCGCTTCATCCGGCCTTCGACGCGGTCGACCTGGCCGATGAGGTCGACGAGGTAGCCATCGACATTTCCGGCGCGGCGCAGGCGGGTGACCGGCCGCTCCTCTTCCTTCAGTGCTTCGCGGACCCGGGCTTCGAGCTCATGGGCGCGCTGGGTGTTGTAGGCACAGGCGCTCTGGTTCGTGCGCGACTCGCACTGGTAGTAGCGGTAGGCGGCCTCTTTCTTCTCGCCCGCCTTCGTCACCCAGCGCTGGCGCCGGGAGACGCCGATCAGCTTGTTCTGGCATTTGCCGCAGAAGAGCATCCCGCTCAGGAGGAAGGGCTGGACGGTGCGCGTGCGGACGCTGCCGTGGTGCGTCTGGAGGCGGTCCTGGACTCGGCGGAAGTCCTCCGGTGAGACCAGCGCCGGGTGGCTGCCCGTCACGGTGGTGCCGAATCGCGAGTAGTGTCCGAGGTAGGCGCGATTCCGCAGGATGTCGCGGACGGTGACCATGCTCCAGCGGCCCCCGCGGCGGGTGGGCACGTTCTCCTGGTTCAACTGGCCGGCGATCTTGCGGATCCCCAGCTCTTCCTGGAGGTAGAGCCGGAAGATGTAGCGAACGACCACCGCTTCTTCGGGCACGAGTTCGAGGCGGCGGCGGGGGCCCACGCGGTAGCCGTAGGGAGGGCGGCCCAGCACCTCGCCGCGCACTGCCTTGCGACGCATGGCCGAGCGGACCTTCTCCGAGATCGGCGTGCCGTCCCCTCGGTCCGCCCAGGTGTCCACGAGCTCGCGGAACGCCTCGTGCCCGGTATGCGCGATGAGCACCTGGCAACCCGTCTGTTCGATCTCGAGCAGCCTGAGCGCCGCCTGCCCGAGGTCTGAGCCGAGCGCACCGAGGCCGTCGACGGCGACCACGACGAAGCCGCGGTCCGGCCGGGCAAGGAAATGGAGCATCTGGGAGAAGCCGGCCGTGACGCCCTTCTCGTCTTCGGTATCGAGGAAGGTGCCGGCCACCTCATAGCCGTGGCGCGTGCAGAAGTCGCTGAAGGCGTGGTTCTGCTCGGCGATGCTGCGCTTCTGGCCGTTGCGCCGGGCGTTCTCCGCGAAGTAGCCGACGGCACGCATGGACGCCTACCCCACGAACAGGATCCGCTCGCAGTTCGGGCATTGCGCGAGCTGGTCGGCGGCGAAGGCGCGCTTGCGGACCGCCTCCGGGATGGCAACGCGGCAGCCGCCGCAATTGCCCCCGGCGACGCGTGAGACGGCGACGCCGCCACGGCGCCTGCGGACGTCTTCGTAGACTGCGAGGTAGGCGGGCGCGATCTTCCCCTTCTGGGCTTCTCGCTTCGCATCCGCGCTGGTGATAGCCGAGTCGAGGCGCTTCGCCTCCTGCGCGAGGCCGCTGCGTTCGGCCTCCCAGCGCGCTTCGGCACGAACGAGACCCTTCTGCGCGGCGGAGTGCTCGGCGTCAGCCGCCTCCATCCGCGCCATCACCTCCAGCTCCTGGTCCTCCAGCTTCGAACGGTGCTCGCGAAGCAGCTCGACCTCATGCTGAATGCTCGTGAGTTCCTTCGGGTTGCGGACCGAGCCGTCGTACAGCCGTTTCTCCTCGGGGCCGATCCGTGCCGTGAGCCCTTCGACTTCGCCCTCCATCCGGCGGTGCCCCTTGCGGGCGGCGTTCAGTTCGGCGTCCGCCGCGGCGAACCGGGAACGGGCTGCGTCGAGCTCCTCGCTGCCCTTCAGGCGCCGCTCGACATCCTCGAGCGACGCCCGGAGTTGACCGGCCTCGTCGTCGATTTCCTGGAGCGTTCGGATCTCGGTTACCTGGCTCAATGCAGCAGTCACGGCCCTGGAGGATTCGGTCGAGCGGGGGGGCTAACCGTAGCGCTAAGCGTAGAAGCGTAGAGCGGGGCCGTAAACGCCTCGGGAGCGCGAACTGGCGAATCGTTACGAAGCGCCGGATGTTATGGAGGTCTCTGAACGGGCCTGCCCGAAGCACCCGGTGTAGTACGCTGGAATGACCTCGACCGTGAGGTGCGTTCCCGATGTTCTTCAACGTTTCCCAGCTCCTGCGCGAAGAAGTGGGGGCCAGCCGCCGGTACGAACTCGAACCGGAAGATCACGTCCACCACGGCTCCGTCGAACTCATCCGGACACCCGGCGGAGTGCTCGTCCGCTGCAAAGCGCGCATCGAAGTCGATGCCGACTGCAGCCGCTGCCTGGCGCCGTTCTGCTACCTCGCCGACATCGACTTCGAGGAGGTCTACGTCCAGCAGGTGGACCCGGCGACCGGCCGGAAACTCCCGCTGGAGGATGCCGACGCGTTCCTTATTGGCGCCGACCACACGATCGACATTAGCGATGCGGTGCGGCAATATAGCGAGATGGCTGCAGAGATGCAGCCGCTTTGCCGTCCAGACTGTCCCGGGATCTGCCCGGTTTGCGGGACGGACCTTGGCATTGCAACTTGCCAGTGCGACCGGACACCCATCGATCCCCGATGGGAGGCGCTTGTAGCATTGAAGCGTAAGACGAATGGGTAAGTACCTGAAGGAGACCCGTTATGCCCCCGCTGCCAAAGCGGAAGTACGCCTCTTCTCGACAGGGGAAGCGGCGCTCCCACCTCAAGATCCAGATGCCTCACGTCATCGATTGTCCGCGGTGCAAGAGCCCGCGGCTCGCCCACCACGCCTGCCCGATCTGCGGGACCTACCGGGGCCGGGAAGTGATCGCACTTCCGGAACCGGACCTGGACTAACGAACCCGGGATTGGCGGTGGCTCCGTTCATCGCCCTCGAGGAACCTGTCCAGGCGTCGCGCGCGCTGGTGTTCCCCGGACAGGGAGCACAGTCCGTCGGCATGGGTAAGGACCTCTACGACGAGTTCCCCTCGGCGCGCGAGTTGTACGACCGCGCCGACGAGATCCTCGGCTTCAAGCTCTCGAAGCTCTGCTTCGAGGGCCCGGAAGAGGATCTCCAGCAGACTCGCAACGCGCAGCCGGCGATCGCCGTCACGAGCCTGGCGCTGCTGAAGGTGGCGACGGAACTCACGCCGGATCTCCTCAAGAAGCCTGCCTACGTCGCCGGCCACTCACTCGGCGAATACTCGGCGCTCGTGGCTGCCGGGTCGCTCCCGTTTGATGAAGCGGTCCGGCTCCTGCGCATTCGCGGCGAACTCATGCAGTCCGCGGGCGACAAGAACCCGGGCACGATGGCGGCCGTTCTCGGCCTCGACATCCCGGACTGCGAAGAAGTCTGCCGGGAAGCCGGCGCCGAGATCTGCAACGTCAATGCCCCCGGCCAGATCGTCATCGGCGGACGCCGCGAAGCGGTTGTCCGCGCGCTGGACTACGCGAAGGCCCGCGGCGCGGTGAAGGTCATCCCCCTCAGTGTGAGCGGCGCCTTCCACAGTTCGCTGATGCGACCCGCCGCCGACGGCATGGTTCAGCCGGTCGCCACCGCGGCGATCACCGACCCCATGGTCCCGCTGATCGCGAACTGCACGGCCACCCCCGTCACCGAGGAAGTCCAGGTACGCCACGAACTCGTCGACCAGGTCTGCCGGCCGGTGCAATGGAGCCGGACCGTGGAGTTCCTTGGCGAGCACGGCGTCGAGACGTTCATCGAGTTCGGCCCGGGCCGTGTCCTGACGGCGATCATCAAGCGCATGCTTCGCAAGTCCAACTGCATCAACGTGAACGACGCGACCACCGTTCGCGTCTCGCTGTAGGCATCCCATGGGAGACCTCGACGGACGCGTAGCGCTGGTGACCGGCGGCTCCCGCGGAATCGGCCGCGCCATCTGCCTCGAGCTTGCCGGCCGAGGGGCCAGGGTGGCGGTCAATTACAACACCAATCCCGCACTGGCCGAGGAGGTCGTCGCCGCGATCACCGCGGCGGGCGGCGAGGCGGCCGCGATCGGCGGCGACGTTTCGGCACCGGGACAGGCCTCCAACCTCGTCAAAGCCACGCTCCGCCGCTTCGGCGGGCTCGACATCCCCGTCAACAACGCCGGCATCACCCGGGACGGACTGCTGATGCGGATGTCGGAAGACGACTGGGACGCGGTCCAGAACACCAACCTCCGTGGCACGTTCCTGGTGACCAAGGCGGCCATGCGGCCGATGCTTCGGGCGCGGGGCGGGCGCATCATCAACATCACCAGCGTGGTGGGGGTGATGGGGAACGCGGGCCAGGCGAACTATGCCGCCGCGAAGGCCGGCGTCATCGGCTTCACCCGCTCGGTAGCGCGGGAGGTGGCCTCGCGCGGCATCACCGTGAACGCGGTGGCGCCGGGCTTCATCCAGACCGACATCATCGCCGGGATGACCGAACAGGCCGTAACGGCCGTGATGGGCCAGATCCCGCTCGGCAGGATTGCCACCGCCGAGGAAGTCGCCCCGCTCGTCGGGTTCCTCGCGAGCGACGGCGCGGCCTACATCACCGGCCAGTGCATTCACGTGGATGGCGGTATGGTGATGGCGTGAGCCAGAACCCGATGCGCACGGCCCGCCAACTCGCCCTCGAAGCGCTCTACGAATCCGAAACCTCCGACCACCCCGCGATCCAGGTGTACGAACGGCATCTCGCCGAAGCCGCCAGGAAAGACGCCGGGATAGCGAAGCCGCGGCCCAGCGGCTACGGCCGGCAGCTGTTGGAAGGCGTCATCGACCGCCGCGATGAGCTCGATACATACATTCAAGAGGCGGCGACGCAGTACCCGGTGGACACGCTCGCCGTCGTTGACCGGAACATCCTTCGGCTTGCAATATGGGAACTGCTTGGCGATACTTCGGCGCCGGTCGGGGCAGTCGTTAACGAAGCTGTGGAACTGGCCCACCGGTACGGCGGAGAAAGCACACCCGCATTCGTGAATGGAGTGCTTCGAACCGTAAGCGAACGCATCAAGGCCGCGCAGGCGGCCAGCCCGCTGCCGCAGGAAGCGGCCCCCCACTCACCCCAAACAACGTTTCACCCAGGAGCACTCCCCAACGTGGCAACAGTATTCGAACGAGTCCGCGCTATCGTGGTTGAACAGCTTGGCGTCGAAGAGGACGAAGTCCTTCCCGGCGCGTCCTTCGTCGATGACCTCAACGCCGATTCTCTCGACCTTGTCGAGTTGATCATGTCTCTCGAAGAAGAGTTCTCCACCGACGCCGGCGAGCTGGAAATCAGCGACGAAGACGTGCAGGACGCCGTAGACTACCTGAAGGACCACGGCGTCGAAGACAAGTAGTCCTTCCGGCGAGACTTCCGGAATGATGCCGGGTCCAGCGGGAGGTTGATGTGGAATTCCTGGGTATTGGTTACCAGGAACTCCTGCTCGTGCTGGTGCTGTTGCTTGTCGTGGTTGGGCCTGAGCGGCTCCCGGCGATGGCCTACCAGATAGGACGGGCAGTGCGCACCATGCAGGGCTACGCGCGCGCCGTCCGCGATGAGTTCAAAGACGAGATCGACTATCTCGACGAGCAGTACAAGACGATCAAGGGCCAGGTGGATGAGGCGCAGAGCACGCTGCGCACGGAAAACGCGAAGCTCAACTCCGAGCTCCGCCAGGTGACCGCGTCCGTCGAATCGACCGTCGCGCTGGCAAAGGACGAGATGCAGGCCGCGGGCAGCGCCGCCGACGCGGCGACGGCCGCCACGCCCGCGCCATCTGAGCCCGCGAAACCGCCGATGGTGTTCTGACCGCCATGGCCGCCGAACCCGTGAACGAACCGATCCCGCTGAGGCCCGACCAGGCGCCTGTCCAGAGCGCCGCCGAAATGACGCTGCTGGAACATCTGCGCGAGCTTCGCAACCGCGTGCTCGTGAGCGCCGTCGCGGTCGTCCTCGGGATGGTCATCTGCCTCTACTTCTGGGAGGCGATCGTCGGCTGGATGCTGGCCCCCGCGCGCGCCCAGGAAGGCGAGGACTTCGGGCTCGCAGTCTTCGGCCCAACCGAGACCATCGGCGTACTGTTCAAGGTGGGCATGTACGGCGGGCTCATGCTCGCCTCCCCGGTCGTGCTCTACGAATTGCTCGCCTTCATCGTGCCAGGCCTGACGCCGAAGGAGCGTAAACTCCTCCTCCCGGGGCTTTTCGGAATCATCATCTTCCTGGTCGCCG
>CALMIW010000236.1 GCA_937864275.1 uncultured Dehalococcoidia bacterium | reverse complement strand
CGCGGAGACGATGACGGCAACCGAGCCTATCGCATCCACCGACGCCTCGAGCGTTGCGGCGCGCATATTGAGGTTCTGGGACCCATGGCTGTGGAGCAGGCGAACCACCAGGACGTTCACGATGAGGCCGCCGATACCGACGACGATGACTGGCGAAGTATCGATCTCCGGGGTGTCACGGAGGTGACCGACCGACTCGAAGACGATGTAGCCGGCGATCAACGCCAGGAGGACGACGTGGATCGGGACGACGAGGACTTCGAAGCGCTTGTACCCGTAGGTGTGGCGGCCGGTGGCCGGGCGGCGCGCGAGTGTAGCGGCGCCGAGGGCGAGGATGAGGCCGGCGGAATCCGCGAGCATATGGCCGGCATCGGAGACGAGAGCCAGGGAACTCGTCAGGAACCCGGCGACCGCCTCGATGACGACGAACGCGCCGGTGAGGCAGAGTCCGGCGATGAGCGCCTTGCGGGCCTGGTCCGGGTGCGCGTGCACGAATCCATGCTAGCAGACAGCGCCGGTGATACAGTTCAGAGAGGGGCAACGCCGAGTTGCCCCTTGCGAGGTTTACGGCCCTGCCGGGTGAACTTGCCGGCCTGACGGCCGCTGTTGCCGAAGCCATCCAGCCCCATTTGCGGTTCGGGGAGGCTACTCTGCGCCTCGGGCTGCCCGAGCCCGGACGAGCGCCGGTAGCAGCGGCGCTGGCGAGCGAGCGCCCCGGCCCCGTGCTGTTGCTGGTCGCCACGCCCGCCAAGTCCCACACCCTCTACGAAGAACTTGCCCTGTTCGTCGCGGGGATGCCGCTCGCACGCCTCCCGGAGCGGGAAGCGCTCCCGTACGAGTTCGCACGAGACGACCCGGGCCGGGCTGTTGAACGGCACCACGCGCTCGGGCTGCTGCGGAGCGGCGAAAAGGCACTGGTCGTCGCATCCTGGGCGGCAGTCTCCGAGCATTGCGCCGGGCCGCAGGTGGAAGCCGAAGGCCTGACGCGGGCCGCCGGCGCCTCCCAGACCCCCGGCCCGCTGATGACCGCGCTGGAGCGGGCCAGCAGCGCCATCGAGCCGCTGGCCGATGTGCCGGGGACGGCATCGAGGCGCGGTGGGATCATCGACATCTTCCCGGCGAGCGCCGAACGCCCTTTCCGGGTGGAGTTCTTCGGCGACGAAGTGGAAAGCATTCGCGAACTGGACCTCGTCAGCCAGCGCAGCGTCGCCCGGCTCGAACAACTGCACGTGCCTCCCGCGGCGACCAGCAGCGGCGAAGCGCGCGACGCGGCCCGCGCGCTGCTCGACGACATCGAGGCGACCGGGGACCAGGCCGAAGCGGTCCAGGAGCAACTGGAACTGCTGGCCGATGGCAACCGCAGCCCGTTCACCGCGTTCTTCGAACCGCTGCTCTACGTGGAGACTGCCGTCAGCCACCTGGCGCCGGGAACGCTTGTGGTCTTCGACGAGCCCGCCGAGGGAGAGTCGGCGCTGGCCACGGTCATCGAACACGAGGCGCGGACGCAGTCGGAACTGGAGGGACGCGGGCACATTCCCCTGGGGCTGCCGCCACTGCGCGTCGGGACGGCGGCGCTGCGTGACGCGCTCGCGGGCTTCGAGACGGTCGACCTGCAGCGGTTCGGCACCGAGGAACTCGGGGCGAAGCGGCTGCCCATGGCCGTGACGCCAAGCTTCGCGGGGAAGCTGCGGCCCCTCGCGCAGCAGGCCGGCGCGTGGGGGAAACAGGGCCGGGCGGTAGTCGTTGTCTCGCAACAGGCCCTCAGGCTGGCCGAACTGCTGGACGAAGAGGGGATCCGGGCCGAGCCGATGCGGCGGCTGACGCGAATGCCGCAGCCCGGCGAGATCCTCCTGACCACGGCCGCGCTTGGCGGGGGTTTCACGCTCGGCGAATCGCTGACGGTCATCTCCGATTCCGAGGTCTTCGGGCTGCGCAAGCGGCGCCGGCCCACCCGCAACCGGTCGAGCATCCGGGCCGACCTGGTCTCGACGCTGGAGATCGGCGACTACCTGGTGCATGCCGACCATGGGATCGCGCGGTATGCCGGGCTCGTCCGCCGGTCGGTGGATGGCGTCGAACGGGAATACCTGGAGCTGCAGTACGCCGAGCGAGATCGGCTGTACGTTCCAGCGGACCAGCTCGAGTCGGTCTCGCGGTATGTGGGGCCGACCGACCACCCGCCGTCGCTGACCAAACTGGGCTCGCAGGATTGGGCGCGGGCCAAGCGGCGCGTCAAGCAAGCGGTGGTCGAACTCGCGCAGGAACTGCTGGAGCTGTACGCGAAGCGCGAGGTGGCGCGCGGGCACGCTTTCGCGCCGGACAACGCCTGGCAGATGGAGATGGAAGCAGCCTTC
>CALMIW010000235.1 GCA_937864275.1 uncultured Dehalococcoidia bacterium | reverse complement strand
GCGGGGCCCCGCCGGTGGTCCCGGGAGACGGCCCCCAAGCCGTCCCCGCCAGGTCGCCGCACCGCCGTCTGAGGCGCGGCGGTCCCGATCGGCGGGCAGCTCGCGCTGGTCTTGACCAGGGGGAAGCCCCTCTTCGCACCCCAGCGGGACCGGGGATGGCAAGTTGTTTTTGGTCGGGCAAGTTCAGAACTTTCCGAGGTGAGCCGAATGGCGGCCCTCATTACATAGGAGGCAGTTATGCGCGGTGGTGCGAGAGCACGTTCCGGGCCGGCCCCCGACCCTAATGCGCTCCGAAGGGATCGTGATGGGGAATCTTGGACGACTTTGCCTGCCGAAGGGCGGAAGGGTCGTGCTCCGAAGTGGCCGCTCACTAGGGCGTCGAAGCGTGAAACCGAGATTTGGCGGCGTGAGTGGAAGCGTCCGCAGGCGGTGGTTTGGCAGCGGAACGGGCAGGAGATCGAGGTCGCAATGTATGTGCGGAATCTCGTTGAGGCTGAGAAGCCGGATGCCCCGAAGGGCAAGCGGGATCTGGTTCGTCAGGGCCAGGAGGCGCTTGGTATTTCGTTGCCAGGTCTTCACCGGAATCGGTGGAAGATTGCTGAGGTTGACGACGGCGTTGAACCGGAGGCTCAACCCGCCGCGTCGAATGTGGTTTCGATGCTGCCGAAGATTTCGGCCAGGGGGTGAGTGCTCACCTTGACATTGACCTCAGTGCCAAGTGGATCGAGCGGGGTCAGACACTTCGCGTAGCCGCGCATTGGATAGAGCACCACTGCGTCGTTCCTGACGGGTTCGACAAGGGGCTGCCCTTCCATCCTGCCGAGTGGCAGCTTTGGTGTTTGCTCAATGCGTACCGGGTGAAGCCGACCGCGAAGTTGGGCCAGTTGGCCCCGGCGTTCGTTTATCGGCGCTCTCAGATTGTTCTCCCGCAGAAGGCGGGCAAGGCCCCATACACCGCCGCTCGGATCTGTAATGAAGGCGTTGGTCCTTCGCTTTTCGGTGGATGGGCCAGGGGCGGCGAGGCTTGGGACTGCCGGGAGCATGGTTGTGGATGCGGCTTCTACTACGAGTATTCGCCCGGTGAGGCGATGGGGATGCGGTGGCCGACGCCGCTGATTCAAATCACCGCGTTCTCCGAAGAACAGACCGACAATATTTACGACGCGCTCCGGCCGATGATCGACAAGGGGCCGTTGACGGAGTTGATTCCGAAGACGGGCGAGGAGTTCATCCGCCTGCCGAACGATGGCCGGATTGACGTGGTGACTTCGAGCGCGAGATCGCGGCTCGGTCAGCGCGTGACGTATGTGCCGCAGGACGAAACTGGACTGTGGGATGAATCGTCGGGGATGGTGAAGGTCGCGGAGACGCAGCGGCGTGGCTTGTCTGGTATGGGCGGGCGTGCGGAGGAAACGTCGAATGCGTGGGGCCCGGCGCAGGGGTCGGGGGCCCAACGGACCGCCGAGGCCGCGGCGAAGGACATTTTCAGGTTTCACCCGCTGCCAGACAAGGATCTTGTTTACACGGTCAAGGCCGATCGACGGAAGATCCACAAGCAGGTTTATCTCGGTTCGCATTGGGTTGACCAGGACGCGATCGAGGCCGAGGCCGCAGAGTTGATCGAGACTGATCCGGGGCAGGCCGAGCGGTTCTACGGGAACCGAGTAGTGGCGGGCGAGTCGAAGGCATTTGATTTGGCGGTGTATGAGTCATTGGCGAAGGACTTTGAGGTTCCCGCGGGGAACTTGGTCACGATCGGCTTCGACGGCTCGCTCTACAACGACGCGACCGGGCTGGTTGTCACCGATGTGGTTTCCGGGTATCAGTTCGTCGCCGGGGCATGGGAGCGTCCGCGTGAACTTCCCGACGACACGGAGTGGGCGGTTCCTGTTGACGAGGTTGACGATGCCGTTGCCACGGTTTTCGACCGGTACGACGTGTGGCGCATGTATTGCGATCCGCCGTACTGGCAGGAAGCGGTCGATCGCTGGTCGGGTCTTTACGGCGACGACAAGGTGATTGCTTGGTGGACGAACCACCGGAAACGGATGGCTTTCGCGCTTCGGGAGTTCAAGATCGATATGCGACCCGAGGTGATGAGCCACTCCGGGGACGAGCGACTTCTGCGGCATGTCGGGAATGCGGTCCGTCGCCCGACGAACATGCGGGACGACGATGGCAAGTTCCTCTGGCTGATCTCGAAGGAATCGGCCAAGTCTGTTCACAAGATTGACCTCGCGATGTGCGCCGTCCTTTCGTGGAAGGCCCGTGGGGATGCGATAGCTGCTGGGGCAACCAAGCAGGAAAGCTACGGACGTGCTGCGTGGTGAGGAGGTGATCGATGCCGACTGAAGATGAACTCAAGGCGAAGCTGGATCTCCTCGGCGGTGAGCTGGACGCGAGGGCGGAGCGGTTCCGGCTACTCGAATCGCACCGTAGCGGAGAAGCGCCGGTTCCGGAAGCGGTGACCAGGGGCAACGCGACCACTGCTTACCGGCAGCTGATGAAGGTCGCCCCGACGAATTACGCGCAACTGATCGTCCGTGCCGCTTCCTCGAAGATGGAGGTTTCCGGAATCAAGTCGGGCGATGAGGGTTTGGACCGGAGGGCCTGGGGGATTTGGCAGGCGAACCGGATGGACTCCGAGTTTCGCAGGGCCACGGATTCGATTCTGACTCACGGCAGGGCTTTCGCGATTGTCAGGCCGGGGGAGCCTGAGCCGGAGATCATTCTCGAGGACGCGCAGACGGTGATTGTGGAATATGAGGAGGGCTCGAACTACCGGCGGTCGTGTGCTTTGCGTCGGTGGGAAGACGATGACGGCTACACCTACGGGACGCTGTATTACCCGGATGCGACCTACCGGCTTCGTACCTCCGGGCCGGCGAATGGTCCGCAGCACTCAGAGGACCGTCCGGCCCCTGCGTGGGAGTTCATCGAGGAGCTTGAGAACCCCTTCGGGTCGGTTCCGGCAGTTGAGATTTCCACGAACGGCGGCCTGTCCGGTGGCCGGTTCGGATCGGCCAGGGGTGATTTTGAGGCGGCGCTGCCGCTGCTTGACCGGATCAACACTTTGGAGTTTCTGCGGCTCGTGATTGCTTTCACCGCCTCGTTCCCGGTGCGGGCGGTAATTGGCGACAAGATTCTCTACGACGACAAGGGGAGGGCGAAGCCGCCGCTGCAACTTGGCGCGGACGTCATCGCCCAGTTTGAGAATCCGGCGGTGAAGCTCGAGGAGTTCAAGGCCGCTGATCTCAAGAGTTTCGGTGACGCGATCGACCATGACTCGGATGCGGTTGCCGGGGTTACGCAAACCCCGGCCTACTATCTGCGGTCGGTTCCGTTGCAGAATGTTGCGGAGTCCACGATTCGTGCCTCGAACATTCCTCTTGATGCCAGGGTTAGTGATCATCAGGCGTTTATTGGTGAGGATGTTGAAGAGGTTTTGCGGGTTGCCCTGAAAATGAAGGGTGAGGATTTGCCTCAGTCCGCGTCGATTGTGTGGATGAATCGTGAGTCCTACTCCCTGTCGGAGCGTGCTGATGCGGCCACGAAGTTGAAGGACATCCTGCCGTGGCAGGTGATCGCGGCGAACGTGCTGGACATGAGCCAGGACGAGATCCGGCAGGTTGAGCTTCTCCGGGCCACGGATGCGTTCACGAGCCTTCTGACGGAACCTGATGCCGTCGCGACTGACTGAAGCCCATATCCGGGGTGAAAAGCGGATCAGGGATGCCTCGGTCCGGGCCGTTTCCGCTGCTTGGCGCGGGCTTCCTCGGTACGACGAGGCGAACGTGGACGAGTTTTTGTCCCGCGCTTTGCCTGCGGTCCGGGCCGGGGCACGTAGTTCTGCCCTGTTGACTGCCGCGTACATCAACCGGGCGTTGGAACGCCAGCCTGCCGCGTTTGATCCTGATGAGGTTCTGGCTTCTCTTCGGAACGGGGTTCCGCTCGAGGAGGTTTACCGGCGGCCTTTTGTGGCCGTCTGGACGGATCTCGCGGCAGGGAAGCTTTACGCGGACGCGGTGGCGGCCGGACTGGACAAGGCCCGGATGCTCGCCGCAACCGACCCGCAGCTTGCGATGCGTGACACGGCCCGCAGGCTCGACAACGGGTTCGGGTATCGGCGCGTTGCCGATGGGGGTGCCTGCCAGTTTTGTTTGACGGTAAACGGGGCGTATGTGAAGTCGGGGTCCGCGATGCCGCTGCATCCCCACTGCGTCATCGGCAGCACTCGGATCGCTTCGGACCTATCCCCATCGGACCTGAGCGCCGAGGCGGCCAGCCTCCGAGGGGCTCAAGCCGTGACGCGCCGTTGGTATAGCGGTGAGGTCGTAGTTCTCCAAACTGCCTCCGGCCACGTACTCACCGTCACCCCGAATCACCCGATACTCACGGGTCGCGGATGGGTCGCTGCGGGCCTCTTGCAGGAAGGCGACAGCGTAGTCAGCGCACTCGGGCGAGACGGGGAACATGGGGGTGTCCCAGATGAAGAGGACATGCCACCCCGCATTGAGGATTGCTTTCGTCCGGACGGCGTGAGTGCCCTTATAACGATGCCACTCGCCGCCGAGCAGTTCCATGGCGACGGGGAACGCAGAAATGTCGATGTTGTAGCGCTCGATAGCCGTTTGGACGCCGGGGATCTCGCCGCGATCTTCCAGCCATCCCAGCAGTCGGCGCTCCCCTCTCGATTCGGGCTTTCCGTTCCGTTCGCGGGTGGCCGCGGATCGGCGCATAGAGGCTTCCTTCGGGGGCTTTCCGCGCTTCGCGGCGTGTGCGCTCGCCACGCGGGCATGGCGTTCCTCGATGCTTTCGCGGGACGCGGCAATGCGGTTTTGCTCGCTGGCGCTTCTCTTGGAAATCCCGGCTTCGGACAGCAGCCGATCTATGACCCGTCTGGACACCCCGTGCCGGGCAGAGATTTCCAGGACGGAATCGCCCGCGATGTATTCCTCGACCGCTCCGGGAACCTCGACGGCTCGGGGGCGGATAGGGATCTCTCGGGTTCTCAGGGCGCGAAGCAGAGTCTTGGGGTTGATGCCGACCATGCTCGCCGCACCGTTGGCAGTCTCGCCGGCCAGGTACAGCTCGACCGCCTTGTCAATGTCAGCCGCAGGGACTTTTCTTCCCATGTTTTCAACCTTTCCACGGAGAATGGGTGGTTTGCCGCTAATGGCATTGTAACCCATAACTGCGGTTGCTCGCTGGAACCCTTGACCGAGCCTCACGAGGGCGCGGCGTTCCTGCCGAACGGGGTTGCGGTTCATCAGCACGGGGAGCTTGGTGCTGTCCTGGGTGACCCGTCACACAACTTCACATCTCAATCTGAGATTGCTAACCGGCGCTGAATAGCGCCCCACTCAAGGAGGCCGAATGGCCGACGAAGCAGCCACCGCCGAAGAATCGACGGAGGAAACCGAGGCTGTCGAAGAGACGGTTGAGGATACGAAGGTGACGCCGGAGGATGACTGGAAGGCGAAAGCTCGAAAGCATGAGAAGGCGGCAAAACAGGCCCGTGAGGCGCTGGAATCGGCGCAGACGGAACTGAAGAAGTACGAGGACCGGGACAAGTCTGAGGCTGACAAGGCCGAGGAGGCCCGGAAGGCGCTTGAGGCCAGGGCAAGCAAGGCTGAGGCTGAGCTTCTCCGGCTGAAAGTCGCCCAGAAGAAAAACCTTCCCCCGGAACTTGCCGAGCGGTTGCGCGGTGAGACCGAGGAAGAACTCGAAGAGGATGCTGAGCGCCTCTCCGAACTGGTGAAACCGGGCAAACCGTCCGTTGACACCGACGCCGGCAAGGGCAAGGCCGCTTCTGAGGCCCCGACCGATCCGGCTGCTCTCGCTGACCGTGTGTCGCGGGATTACTGAGCCGCACGGCCCCTCTCACGGCGGCCTGTCGCGGGAACGAACCCCATAAGGAGGTAACGCCGTGAGTCACACATTCCTGAAGGCCGAGAAGATCGTGAATCAGGGTCTCGGGATGCTGAACCGGGAGATCGTTCTCCCTCGTGTCGTGAAGCGCATCGCTGCCGCTGAGTTCAGCGGAGCGAAGAACGACACGATCAACGTTCGCATCCCGTCGATCCTCGAAGCCCGCGAGTACGGGTGGCGAAACAATCGGTCGAACCCGATCGATTACGACGAGCTGGAGGAGCTGAGCATCCCTGTCCAGCTCAACAAGCACGTCTACTCGGGCGTGAAGGTCACCGACGAGGAACTGACCCTCGACATCGATTCCTGGGGTGAGCAGGTTGCTCGTCCGCAGATTCGTGCTGTCGCGGAGAAGCTGGAGTCCTACATCGCTGATGCGATGGAGAACGCCACCTACGCGGAGACCGTCACCTATGACGGCGATGAGACCGGGAACATTTCCGGGATCTACGAGACGCTGGTTGAGGCTCGGTCGATTCTCAACAAGGCCAATGTCCCGGCGGATCAGCGGTATGTGCTGCTCGGTGCTGATGTGGAGGCGGCGGCGCTGCTTTCTCCGAATCTCGTGAACGTGGATCAGTCGGGTTCCGACTCGGCTCTGCGTGACGCGGTGATCGGGAAGCTCGCCGGGTTCACCATCATCGGTAACTGCAACAGCATTCCGTCCGAGTTCGCTGTGGCGTTCCATCCGACCGCTTTCGCTTTCGCGAACGTGGCTCCGGAGGTTCCGTCCGGCGCGACCGCTGGCGCTACCTCGTCTTACGAGGGTCTGGCGATGCGGTGGATCAGGGACTATGACCCTGACCGTCTGCAGGATCGTTCGATCTACTCCTCGTTCGCTGGTGCTGTCAGCGTTGAGGATGGTCGTGAGTCCTACGGTGCGCTGACGGGCGAGAACGTCCGTGCCGTGGAGATCGAGTTCACGGGTTCCTGATTCTGGTGGCACCCCCTGGTTTCGGCTGGGGGGTGCCGTTAGTTTCTTATGCCTGACATTTCTTTCACTGGCCCTGTTCTCGTTGAGGACGATGGGGTGAATCGTGTTCTGACGGCGACGGATTTGAAGGGTGAACCTGGCCCGCAAGGTGAGCCGGGGGATGCTGGTCCGGCAGGCCCGGAGGGTCCGGCAGGGCCAAAGGGAGATACAGGTGACACCGGGGCAACTGGTCCGGCGGGGCCGCAGGGTGATGTTGGACCAGCAGGCCCGCAAGGTGAGAAGGGCGATACAGGGGGGACTGGTCCAAAGGGTGACATTGGAGATATAGGTCCGCAGGGTCCTGCCGGTGTCGAAAGCGAGATTTTTCTGTTTCCTCGCCCTACGAGCGACTATGGGAACGGGGCGAATGGCCGGTTACCTGCGGTGAGTTTCGCTGATGGCACCACAACATATTCCTGGACGGTGGCACGAACCCAACCGTGGGCGTCGGTGAATGTGGATTTGGTGTGGATGCAAGCCCTTGACGCGGTTGCCGGGAATACGGTTATTGATCTGTGGATTTCATCAATTCCGTTAGATAGTCAAGTCAGCCTGACGAAAGTAATAACGGCAGAAGTGCTGGCGGGCGATGCGACGCAACGGAAGCTGAAACAAACGAGATTGCTGACCGGCCATTCCCTTACGGCTGGTGAGTTCGTTGGGGCGTGTGTGAGCCGAACCGGGGCGCATGTTTCGGATACGAACACGAAAACATGGGGTTTTATTGCCCTGCGGCTCACGGAGGCATGATGGCTGACGGGGATATTTCAATGACGGTGACAGTCTCGGTGGCTTCGGGTGGTTTCGTGACGGTTGTTCCCTCACGGCTTGGTTCGGTGACAGACGGCAAGGCCGGTGCTGCTTCAACGGCGCAGAACGGGAGGGTGTCCTGTTGGCTTTCAAAAGGTTTTTTGAAATTTTCAACCCCCCCCGCCGTTTTGATTCGGTGCCATTCGAGACGGTTGAGGTGCGTGAATCAGCAACCGAGAATGGCACCTATGCCACGATTGAAACGATTGCGCTGTCACCGGTTGACACGGATCCAGCAACCCCGGCTTCAAGGAATTTCACAACTGATGAGGCTGTTGAAGCGGTTGGTTGGTATGTGATTCGGTGGGTGGATGGTGGCGGCGCGTTTTCTGATTCCGTGCCGGTTCGTTTCGGTGCGACAGGAGCTAATGATTTCGCGTCGGTTGAGGATGTTGCTACCCGTCTTGGCCGTGTTTTGACCGGCACGGAGGAGGACACGGTTGGGTTGCTGCTTGGTTTGGCTTCGGCAGCTATCCGGGCGGCGGTTGATCGCCCTGACAGTTGGATGCCGGACCCGGTACCGCAGCTCCTTCGAGGTTTCTGTGTGGAAGTGACCTGCCGGGGTTTTCTAAATACCGGCGGGTTGTTCTCAAAATCAGAAACGATTGGTTCGTACAGTTACACGAATAGTTTCAATCGGGAGCTTCCTTCCGGTATTGCGCTGACCGAAGCGGAAACGCTGGTTCTTCGTCGGTCGGTGTGGGGCACAAACGCAGGGTCGGCCAGGGCCGAAAACGTGCTTGACGATCTTTGCGCGGAGCTTGACGAGCATGAGGGTTCGTGACCTGCGAACTCGTGATTTTGGTGCCCGTCTTGGCGCGGCCTCACCGCGTGAAACCGGTCCTTGAGTCCGCGGCAAGGGCAACACCGGGTGCGGATGTGCTTTTCATTGCGGATCCGGACGACACGGACGAGCTTGAGGTTTTGACGTGTGAGGGCGCGGACTTCATTGCGCCTGGTGGCACTTATGCGTCGAAGATCAACGATGGGGTGCGGGCGACCGACGCGCCGCTCATCATGTCGGCGGCGGACGATCTCACGTTCATTCCCGGCTGGTTCGAGAAAGCGAAAGCCTGCCTGACCGAGCAAATCCGGGTGGTTGGTATCACCGATCAGGTCACCGAGCGAAACCGGCTCGGACACCACGCGGCGCACTTCCTGATCGCCCGCGATTATGCGCTGCTCCCAACGATTGACGGGGGCCGTGGCCCGTTCTGC
Source organism: uncultured Dehalococcoidia bacterium (assembly GCA_937864275.1). GTDB lineage: Bacteria > Chloroflexota > Dehalococcoidia > Tepidiformales > Tepidiformaceae > Amarobacter. The sequence goes on along the minus strand of CALMIW010000235.1, from coordinate 556 downwards.
GAGGAATATATGCATTGTTGGTGCGACAATGAATTCGTCGCCACGGCCCGCAAGCGAGAAGCCATACACATTTCAACAGATGCCCAAGTCTGTCATACACATTTCTTCGACGGCTCGGGTGAAATGGACTCAACGTATGAAAAGGGCCAGAGCTTTTACCGCCAGGACCAACGTACATTTCGTCGTCGCCGCCGACTGTGGCGGTAGTATTACTTACTCATAAATCGGACCCGCGACGCGCCAACGTCCGGGCCCATGACCCAAGGAGAAGCCCCTTGAGTGAGTCAGAGAATATCCCCTACGGATACTGCCAGTGCGGTTGCGGCCAGAAAACCAACCTTGCCGCGCAGTCCAGTTCACGCCAGGGCACGGTGAAGGGGGAGCCGCTGCGGTTCCGTCACGGGCACTGGGCCAGAGTGCGACCCGTGGACACTGACGACGAAGCCCGCTTCTGGTCGAAGGTTGATCGTCGCGGCCCCGACGACTGCTGGGAGTGGCAAGCGTGGCGGAACGGCCAGGGGTACGGTTACTTTTGGGACCGGGTGGACAGACGGAT
>CALMIW010000234.1 GCA_937864275.1 uncultured Dehalococcoidia bacterium | reverse complement strand
TGTGGCGTTCAGCAGCGTCATCGCGATGGTCGCGAACAGCCGGCCCCCGGCGTAGATCGCGAAGTTCGGCTGGCGAAGGGCCTGGAGCGGGTCGTGGCGTTGGTGGGAGGGCTCGGTCACGCGCGTCTGGGAATCGTCGCGGGGCGGGGTTGCCCGGTCAACAACGCGCAGCCCCTGAGACTCTGCCCCCGGATTTTGTTACCTTTCCCCGCCATGTCAGCCCTGCACGATGTCGTCGTCCTCGAGTTCGCCCGCAACGTCGCCGGCCCTTACTGCGGCCGTCTCCTCGCCGACCTTGGCGCCACGGTGCTCAAGGCAGAGCCCCCGGAGGGCGACCCCTTGCGTCTCGCCGAGCCGCTGGCCGGCGGCGAGAGCGCCTTCTTCAACTACCTGAACGCGGGGAAGCGGGGCATCGTCGCCCGAGTGGGAGACGCGGGCCTGGCGAGGGCACTGACCAGGGCGGACATCATTATCCACGACTTTCTCGGCGCGGAAGCCGAAGCGCTGGAGGCCGCGGCCACTGCCGCCAACCCGGCGGCCGTCGTGATCTCGCTTTCGCCCTACGGCCGCTGGGGCGAGCGCAGCGGCTGGCAGGCCTCGCCCTTCACGGAGGGGGCCACGAGCGGCTTCTTCTACTTCGCGGGCGACCCCGCGCGCGGGCCGCTTTCGCTCCCGGGCCACCAGGCCGAATTCCACGCCGGCCTCCATGCCGGCGTCGCCGCCATGGCCGGGCTCTGGCACGCCCGCGAAACCGGCAAGGGCCAGCGCATCGAGATCTCCCACCAGGAAGCCTGCCTCAACGACCATGCCTGGCTCACCACCATGTGGACTCACCAGGGCGCCGTCCAGCGCCGGACGGGCAGCCTCTACGCGAAGTGCGCCGACGGGTTCGTCTACATCTTCAACCTCGCCCCCTACCCGAACCTCTTCGTCCTCATGGAGCGGTTCGACCTCCTGGAAGACGAGGAACTGCAGCTCCCGGTGAACTGGTCGGCGCGCTTCATGGAGGTCTTCGCCGCCTTCGAAGCGTGGTGCGCCACCCGCACGAAGCAGGAGGTCTACCACGCCTGCCAGGAACTTCGCATCGCCGCCTCGCCGGTGAACACCATGGCCGACCTCGCCGCCAGCGAGCAGCTCGCCAGCCGCGACTGGTTCGGCACCGTGGAAGCCGGCGGCGAGTCGTTCACTGCCCCCGGGTTCCCCTACAAGCTCATGGGAACGCCCTGCGAGCCCCCTGCACGCGCCCCGAGGCTCGGCGAACACGCCGGCGCCGTGGACTCGCTGCTCCCGCCGCCGGTCGCGGCCTCCCGGCCGGCGACCCAGAACCGAACATCGACGGGTCCCCTGGCGGGGCTACGCATGATCGAGATGACGGCCAACTGGGCCGGGCCGATCGCCGGGCGCCACTTCGGCGACCTCGGCGCCGATGTCATCAAGATCGAGCTCCAGACCAAGCCGGCCACCCGTGCCCTCATCTACCCGGTGGATGACATCTGGCCCGACTTCTTCAACCGCGCGGGCTACTTCAACAAGCTCAACCGGAACAAGCGCGGCATCGCCCTCGACCTTTCGAAGCCGAAGGGCAAGGCGCTTTTCATCGAGCTCGTGAAGCAGGCCGACGTCGTCCTCGAGAACAACGCTGCCAGGGTGATGACCCAGCTCGGGCTCGACTACCCGGTCCTGAACGCCGCGAATCCGGGCATCGTCATGTGCTCCCTCTCCGGCTTCGGCAGCACCGGCCCGGAGCGGAACTATTCCGCCTACGGCAGCAACATCGAGACGATCAGCGGCCTCGGCAGCATCCTCGGCTACGACGAGAGCCAGTTCTTCGGCACTGGCAGCTTCTACGCCGACCCTGTTTCCGGGAACCACGCGACGGTGGCAATCCTGGCGGCGCTCCACTCTCGGCGGTCCACCGGCAAAGGCCAGTGGATCGACATGGCCCTGCTCGAAGCGGTCGAGCCCTTCCTCGCCCAGGACTTCCTCCGCTACACGGTCACCGGAAACGTCCCAATCCCGAAGGGTTCGCACTGGGGCGAAGGCTGGGTGCTGCAGGGAACCTTCCCAACCGCCGGCAAGGATTGCTGGCTGGCGATCACCGTCCGCGACGACGCCGACCTTTCCCGCCTCGCCGCGGTCACCGGCGGAAAAGGGGAAGACGCACTGCGCGCCTGGCTCGCCTCCCGCAACCACCTTTCCGCCGCGGCCGAGTTGCAGCGCGCGGGGTTGGCGGCCGCGCCAGTCATGGCGAACTGGGAACTCTTTAGCGACAACCATCTGAACGATCGCGGCTATTTCGTGCCGGTGCGCCACGCGCTCGCCGGGACGCGCATGTTCCCGGGGTTCGCCTGGCGGTTCGAGAAGACGCCCGCCGCCATCAATCGCGCCGCGCCGATGTTCGCCGAGCACAATCGGGAGGTCTTCGCCGAACGCCTCGCGATCTCCGGGCCAGACTTCGATGCCCTCGTCGCCCAGGGCGTCACCGGAGACCACCCCATCTACGCCGCGGGGCCTGCCCTGTGAAGGACATCCTGGTCCTCGTGCCAAGAACGATGAACGCTCCCGTCATCCCCGGGGACGCCATGCTCGTCCACTTCCACACCGCCGTGGATGCCGTGGTCGCACTCCGCGCGAGCGACGCGCCCGCCGTCCTTGTGACGGACGGCCTCGATGCCGAAGACCTGGATTCGCTCGCCGCGGCCCTCCGCGACCGCACCGGACCATGCATCGAGGTGCGCCTCGCCGGGTGGGACGGCGAAACGCACTCGCCCGTGTCTGGGGCGTGCAAAGGCGTGCTCTCAGGGTTCGGCGCCAATGGCGTCCAGCGCGCGGTGGAGTACCTCTCGGCGCAGTGACCGCCGCCGAAGCTCCTACTGGAATTCGACGACGTTCCGCGCCGGCTCGAAACCCTTCATCAGCACCAGCCGCCGCGGGACCAGGCGGAACAGGGTGCCCGCGCCCGTGAAGACGGCCGCCATGCGGTTCTTGCCGTCCAACTCGGAGATGAGCGTCGCGTACGCCGGGTCGTCTTTGGAGACTTCCTCGGCGCGCCCTTCGATCACGACCCGGTTGAAGGCCGTCCAGTCGCCGCGGATAACTTCGCGGTTGTCGACCAGGAACGAGACCTCGGGAGTGGCGGCGATGTTCCGCGCGTGCTGTGGCCGGCTGGTGCTGCCGAAAAGGACCTCGCCGGTGGGCCGCAGATGAAACAGGACGAACGTCACGTAGGGCGTGCCGTCTTCCGCGTGGGTCGTCGCGAGCGTACCGCCCGGCTGGTCGGCCGCGATCGACACGGCCAGGTTCAGAATCTCGTCTCGTTCCATCGCGCCGAATTCTACGGCCCACTGGCCGCTCGCGCTTGGGTCGCCGTCCGCGCTGGTCGTTGCTCATTGCTGTCCGGCCATTGCCAAATAGAACGGTGACTCAACCCGTCCGCCGGCGAATCGAACAACCTTCCGAAGAGCGGGCAAAGCGAGCCGGCTGCCTCACCTGGGGCGCCGTCCTCGGAGTCCTCGTCGGCATCATGGTCGGCGTCTACGCGCTCCCTCCCATCCTCAAGCACTACTACGGCGAAAAAGTCGTTGGCGTGAACGAGTCCTACAAGGGCGGCGGCAAGTCGATCATCCTCCTCGACGTCTCCCAGGCCTCCGAGCCCCTGGGCGAAGCGGCTGCAGGAATGCGGCGCGAGGACTTCTTCGCCCACGTGGAAGTCCACAGCAACGACGACTGGCGCCCCCTGCCCACCGACTTCACCCTGGAGTTCAAGGAACTCGACGACTGGCAGCGGGCCGTTACGGCAACCGTCGCCGACCAGCCCCTGGACACGGTGATCGAACATCACGAAACCACCATCGAGCTTCACTTCGTGATCGAAGTGCCGAAGGACGGCACCGAAACCCTCACCGTGGAGGCCCTCCACATCGCCGATCCCCGCGTGAAGTTCGAGGTCGCCTGGCCGTGACCTACGAGGGACCGACGCTGCCCCACCTCCTGCGGCCAGGTCTGCGTCTCGTGTTCATCGGCTACAACCCGGCCATCTTCTCGGCCGAAGCCGGGCACTACTACGCCCGCCCGGGCAACCGCTTCTGGGTGCAGTTGAGCGAATCCGGTATCGCCGGCCGCGGCGTCGGGCCCGAGGATGACCGGCTCCTACCCGAAGAGGCCGGGATCGGCTTCACCGACCTCTGCTGCCGGCCCACGATCCGCGCTGAACATCTCACCGCCGGCGAGATCGCCGAGGGCGCGCTCCGCCTCCACGGCGAACTCCTCGAACACCAGCCCGCCATCGCCTGTTTCAGCGGGCGAGGCATCTACCAGCTCTTCGGCCGCCACGCCCTGGGGCTCGCCCCGCGGGACCTCTCCCGGCGGGAGTACGGCCCGCAGCCGGAACGCATCGGCGCGACCGTGCCATGGGTAATCCCCAGTTCGAGCGGCCTGGCCAGCAAGTGGCACCGCGAACGGCTCGAATGGCTGCGAAAGCTCGCCGTCGAACTGGCCGCCACTTCCCCCGGCAGTCAGCACCCCCACCCCGCGTAAGCCCGCCCCGCGCGACAATGGCGAGACTGTGAGCGTCCTTCCCAGCCCCGAAGAGAAAGCAACCTCGGTGCGCGCGATGTTCGACCGGATCGCGCCCCGCTACGACCGCGTCAACCGGCTCATGACCTTCAATGCGGACCAGCGCTGGCGCCGCGACCTCGTGCGCCGCCTCGATGTCGGCCCCGCCGACCGCGTGCTCGACCTCGCCTGCGGCACCGGCGACTTCGCGGAGCACTGCCGCAACCGCGCCGCCGAAACCATCGGCCTCGACTTCTCGCGGGGAATGCTCCTCGCAGCCGACGAACGCACCCCCGGACTCGGGCTCTGGGTCCAGGGCGATGCGCTTCGGCTGCCCTTCGCCGATGCCAGCTTCACGGTGGCGGTTTCCGGCTTCGCGCTGCGGAACTTCACGGCCATCGAACCGGTGCTGCACGAACTCGCGCGCGTGCTGAAGCCGGGCGGGCGGCTCGGCCTCCTCGAGGTCGACCGGCCACGCAACGCCCTCGTCCGCATGGGCCACGGTGTCTACTTCGACCGCGTGGTGCCTCGCATCGGCGGCTGGATCGGACGGGACCCGGCCTACCGTTACCTGCCGCAGTCCGCGGTCTACCTGCCTCCGCAGCCCGAGATGGTGGCGATGCTGATGCGGGCGGGTTTCCGGCGCGTCCAGAAGAAGCGTCCCATGTTCGGAGCGATCCAGGCCGTCACGGCGGTCCGCTCGTGACGGCGATGGCCGCCACCCCCCCGAAGCGGATGGCCGCGTGGAAGATGGCGGTGCGCCTGCCGACGCTCACGGCTGCGCTCACTCCCGTCATCGTCGGCTCAGCGGCCGCCTACCACGACGACGCGTTCGCGCTCGGCCCTGCCCTCGGCGCGCTCCTCGGCGCGATGGCCCTCCAGGTGGGCGCCAACTTCGCGAACGACGTCTTCGACTTCGAGCGCGGCGCCGATACTTCCGAACGCCTCGGCCCTCCTCGCGCCACCCAACTCGGGCTCCTGACGCCCACCCAGATGAAGCTGGGCATGTGGACGGCCTTCGCAGCGGCGATGATCTGCGGCGTCTACCTCACCGCCGTCGCGGGATGGGCCGTCGTGGCCATCGGGCTGGCAAGCATCGCCGGGGCCATCATCTACACCGGCGGCCCCTGGCCCATCGGCTACCACGCTCTCGGCGACCTGTTCACGTTCGTGTTCTTCGGCCTCGTCGCGGTCATGGGCACGTACTTCGTCCAGGCCGGCGAAGTGACCGGTTTCGCGCTTCTTGCCGCGCTGCCCGTCGCCTGCACCGTCACCTGCATCCTCGTCGTCAACAACCTCCGGGACATCCCGACCGACCGCAAGGCCGGGAAGACCACCCTCGGTGTGGTCATGGGCGACCGGGCGACCCGATGGTGGTACGGGGCACTGCTCGCCGGGGCATGGGCGGCGATGGCGGCCGGGATCTTCGCCGGCGCTCCGTTCGCCGCGGCGGCCCTGCTCGTTGGCGTCCCGCTCGGGGTCGTCCTCTACCGGCCGATCGTCCAGGGAGCGGCCGGCCGAGCGCTCAATCCCATCCTGAAGTCGACCGCGAGGTACCACCTGGTCCTCGGCATCCTCTGGGCGGCAGCGCTGGTCATCGGCTGACGGGGCGGTTCCGCGACGGTTCCTGTAGTATCGCGAGGCCGCCAACCGCGATTGCGGACGGCGAGCAATCAGGGAGCCACGCCCGCGCAATGAAGATCATCGACGGCATCTACCAGCTGCTCACGCCGTTCCCGCAGTTCACCTTCGAAGACGCCAAGGCGCTCCGCCGGCAACTGCAAGACCACCCACGCGTGACCAAGGGGCTCCCCTACGTCCTTCCCTACCTCGTCAAGGACGGCGACGACACCGTCCTCATCGACTGCGGCTGGAACACCGACAGCGCCTACGCGGCGCTGGAAACCGGGATGAAGGAGCACGGCTCCCACCCGAACGAAATCACCAAGCTCGTCATCACCCACGTCCACCCCGACCACTACGGGATGGCCGGCCGCCTGAAGCAGCTGTCGAGTTGCGAACTCATCCTCCACGAGAAGGACGCGGAAGTCATCACCGCCCGCTACTTCGCGCCCAAGGGCCTCGTCGATGACATGGCATCCTTCATGGAGGGCAACGGCGTGCCGCCGATGGAGTCGCCCAACATGTCGCGCGGCTCCATGGGGATGATCGGAATGGTTGCGGCAGTCCCGCCCGATACCGAGGTGAAGGGCGGCGAGACCTTCAAGGTCGGCGACTTCGACTTCGAGATCATCTGGACGCCTGGCCATTCACCGGGGCATATCTGCCTCTACGAGCCCAACCGCAAGATCCTCCTGACCGGCGACCACATCCTCCCGACCATCACGCCGAACGTCTCGATTAACACCCAGACGCACGGCAGCCCGCTCGGCGACTACATGCGCTCGCTCCACCTTCTCGTCGACCTCGACGTGGACATCGTCCTCCCCGCGCACGAATTCGAGATCCACGACCTGAAGAAGCGGGTCCACGAAATCGAAGGCCACCACGAAGAGCGGCTCAACGAGATGGTGAACTGCGTCGACAGCGGGGGCTCGACCGCCTGGGAAGTCGCCGGCAGGGTGAAATGGGCGACTGGCACGCTCAAGGACTTCGAGGCGCACATGCAACGCGCCGCCGTCGGCGAGACCCTCGCCCACCTGGAGTACCTCTTCGAGCAGGGGCGCCTGGCCAAGGTAATCCGCGGCAAGCACCTCTACTGGCTCAAGGTGTGAGTGCGGATTAAGGGGTGCGGCCCGGCGGCGCGCCGATAAGATGCGCTTGTGTTGTTTCAGGCCGGGGAGCAGGTGTTGTATCGGGGGCCGCACGTCGATGACAGCGGCCTGAGCGGGCCCCCGTCGATATGCGACGTGCGCCCGACGACGGTGGTCGAGGATTCAGCGCGGTTCGTCGCGCTCTTCCTGGCCGCGGGCACGCCGACCCTGATGCCGCGGCCGCGCCAGCCTGGCAGTCCCAAGCCGTGGGGTCCCGGCGAGTGGGACCTCGTCCCGGGGACGTGGAGCAGGTGGAACACGTTGTTGTTGCATCGCCCCGGAGAATGGCGGGCGACGTGGGTGCAGTGGTCGCCATCGTGGGAGTTCCTGGGCTGGTACGTGAACGTGCAGGAGCCGTTGTGGCGGGCACGATGGGGGTTCGACTTTCGTGACCTGCAGCTCGACATCCTCGTCGGGGCGGACGGGTCGTGGCAGTGGAAGGATCAGGAGGACTTCGCCCGCAGCACCGAAAGCGGCCTGATACGTGACGAGGTCGCGAAGGAGGCGCAGGCAGCAGCCGCAGCGGCGGTTGCAGCCATTGAAGCGCGGGACGAGCCCTTCGACGGCTCATGGGAGAAGTGGCGGCCACCTGCGAGATGGCCGTTGCCGGGCTTGCCAAACGCCACGGAACTGGCGTCTGCTCTGAGGTGGAGCGCGGAAGACTCGCTCGGGCGGTACTAGTCTCGTCCCATCGCCGCCCACGTCCCGCAGGTTGGGAACTCGCCTTGCTGGAGGTGGCCCGTGGAGGTGACAGGTGCCGCTGCGAGGCCCGGGATCACGCCGCCAGGCGGGCGCGTGCCGGCGGCGCCGGCTTCCTTGCCAGCAAGAAGAACACCGAACCCACCAGCGCGATCGCCGCAAGAATGTCGAACCCGATGCGGTACGTGCCGGTTTGGTCGTACACCAGGCCGGCGATGAGCGGCCCGCTGATCGTCCCGAAAATGATCACCAGGTTCGAGGCGCCCATGATCTTGCCGAACGCCGAACGCCCGAAGTAGTCGGCGCGGATGGCCGTCATCTGCGGCCCACGCCAGCCCCAGGCCAACCCGTGGATCACCGTGAACGCCAGCACCATCCACAGGTTGGTTGCATGCGAGAGCAGCAGCAGCCCGGCGCAGTGCATCACCATGCATGTCACGACCAGCATCCGCTTGTTCACACGGTCGCCGAGGAGTCCTCCGCTGATGGTCCCGCACATGAACACGAACGTGAGCACCTGCACGATCAGCGACGCTTGGCCCAGGCTGTACCCCTGGCTCTCCTGCACGTGAGACACCAGGTGGACGCTCATCGCGGAGACGACGAACAGCGCCGACGTGTGCCCGAGGGCGATGTACCAGAATGAGGACGTCCGGACCGCCTCGCGCAGCGTGAAGTCGTTCTCCGCCGGGTTCGGCGCATGCGCGTCCGCGTCGAGGGGGATGGGCTCGCGCCACATGCCGTCGGGCTGCAGCCCCATGTCCTGCGGCCGGTGGCGATAGAGCTGCGCCAGCGGCAACCCCACCGCCCAGATGAGGATGCCCGAGATGAGGGCCGTCTGGCGCCACCCCAGCGTCTCCATGGAGTACGCCGTCAGCGGCACAAGCATGCCGCCCAGCCCGAATCCCGCCGAAGTCAGGCTGATCGCCGTGGCGCGCCGCCGTTCGAACCAGTTCACCACCGCCGTGGTGGCCGTCAAGAACCCGCACATGCTCGCCCCGACCGCCATCACCAGGAAAGCGCCATAGAACGTCAGCAGTGAATGGACCTGGCTGAACAGCATGAACCCGAGGCCAAGGACGATCGTCCCGGCGCTCGCAACCCTGCGCGGGCCGAACCGGTCGATCATGAAGCCGTGGATAGGCCCCAGGACGCCGCTCTCGGCCTCCCGGAGCGATGACGCCGCCGCCAGGCTGGTCTTGCTCCACCCGAAGTCGTCGCGAAGCAGCACGACGTAGGCCCCGTAGGCCTGTCCCATGAGGGAGGCCACCATCATTTGCAGCCCGCCGCCCGCGAACACGATCCACCAGCCATAGAAGACGCTGCGGGGTCGCCAGATACGCGCCGCCCTCGGTCGAGACGTTGCCTCGGCCAACGGATGCCTCCACGGTCAGGGAATGTGCTGAGTCTACGCGACCGGCCGTTCCGGGCCACGGACCACTCAGGTCCGGCGGATA
>CALMIW010000233.1 GCA_937864275.1 uncultured Dehalococcoidia bacterium | reverse complement strand
TCCCGGAACAGTTCCCGGTCCTCCGCCCGGCGGATTGCCTCCAGCGGCGTCCCCAGGAGTCGCACGTTGTACTTCTCGAGGATGCCCGCCTTCGCCAGTTCCACCGCCAGGTTCAGTCCCGTCTGCCCGCCCAGCGTGGGCAGCAGCCCCTCCGGCTTCTCCCGCGCGATGATCCGCTCGAGCACGGGGACCGTCAGCGGCTCCACGTAGACCGCGTCGGCGACGTCCAGGTCGGTCATGATCGTGGCCGGGTTCGAGTTGACGAGGATGCTGCGCACGCCCTCTTCGCGCATCGCTTTGCAGGCCTGCGTGCCCGCATAGTCGAACTCTGCCGCCTGGCCGATGACGATCGGGCCTGAGCCGATGATGAGCACGCTGGCAGGTTTCAAACGGAGCCTCCGGGGCTGGTTGGATGCGGGTTGGGCCAGTGACGGCCCTCCCGGCGGGTGGTCGGGATAATCTTCGATGCCCTCATCGAGGCGCTAACCTCGCCCGCCAAGCATCGCCGCGATGGCGCGGCGCACGGGGCGGAGGACGAAGATCAGCAGCGCTAGTGGAGCCAGCAGCAGGATCGGAGATCGCGGGTCGAGGAACATTGCCGCCTCCAGGCCGCCGACCAGGAGGCCGATCAGGATCGGCACCCGGTAGTGGTCCGCACGCCCGCGCTCGTCGCGCAGCAGCAGGAACCCCATCAGCGCCAGCAGGATCGCGGAGAGCATCAGCGTCCCCGCGAAAATCCGCGCCAGGTCGGTGCCCGCGTCCCCGTTCGAGAGGTCTTCATCGAGGAATGAAGCCGCAACGAAGACCGCCGCCATCGTCGCCAGCGCCGTGGCGATCGCGAAGAGCAGGTCGGGCACGCCCGTCGCCGGACGGCGAGGCCGCACCGGCGCGTTGTTCCGCCGGCGCTTCTGCGCCGTCATTGGCATCTTCCGCGCACTGCTCTGCCTCACCTCAGAGCGGCAGCTCGAACGCCATGTTGGGGTTCCGCAGCGGAACCATGGCGCCGATCGCCGAGAGGAAGCTGAGCGCGGGCTCGTTGCCCTCCGGCAGCCTCCCGCGGATGCGCCGGTATCCCTTCTCTCGCGCGAACGCGAGCAGTTCGTCGGCGAGGTCGGTCGCCAGCCCCCGCCGCCGGTAGTCCGGCAATACCCAGACGCCCAGCACTCCGGTGTCCGGCTGCGCTGTGTCGAAGTCGAGCGCCCCGAACGCGACCGGGATGCTCCCGTCATATGCCACGTATATCACTCCGTCTTCGCCGATGCGCTTCAGCCAGGCGCGGACCCGGTCGCCGTCGAAGGTCCCTTCGAGGCCAACAGGCTCGCTGCCCAGTCCCCGGAGGATCGCGGCAATCCCCTCCGCGTCGGCGTCGGTTGCCTTCCGTACTTCAGTTGCTCGTGTCATCGAACCCCTCCACTGACCGTTGTCATCATTTCTACAAATCGGTCGAAGATATACGCGTTGTCCAGCGGCCCCGGGCAGGCCTCGGAATGATACTGGATGGTCATCAGCGGCTCGTCCCGGAGGGCGATGCCCTCCACGGTCTGGTCGTTCAGGTTGATGTGGCTCACGTACGCCGCCGCGCTCAGCCCGTCCGCGTCCACGGCGTAGCCGTGGTTCTGCGCAGTGATGGTCACCTTGCCGGTCACCGTGTCCTTCACCGGGTGGTTCCCGCCCCGGTGGCCGAACGGGAGCTTGAAGGTGCCTGCGCCGAGCGCCCGCGCCGCCACCTGGTGCCCCAGGCAGATCCCGAGGATCGGCGCTTTCCCGATGAGCCTACCGACTTCGCCCACCATCGCGTCCAGCAGCCGCGGGTCGCCCGGCCCTGGCGAGAGGACGATGCCATCCGGCCGCATCTCCAGGAGCTCTGCCGCGGGCGTGTGCGAAGGAAACACCCGCACCGAACAGCCACGCGTTTCGAGCGACCGCATGATGTTCCGCTTCACGCCGCCGTCCAGGAGGACTACCTTGTGGCGCCCCTCGCCCGTCGGCGTGTTCCAGTCGAACACGTGGTCGGTCGTCACGGTGTCCACCCAGTTCACGTCGTCGTAGCCGGGGAGAGCCCGCACCCTTGCGAGCGCTTCTTCCGCCGTCTCCGTGGTCGTGACCGTCCCGAGCATCACGCCGGAGCGCCGGATGCGCCGCGTCACCGCCCGCGTGTCCACCCCGTCGATGGCGACCACGCCGCGCTCGACCAGGAAGTCGCGGAGCGTCTGCTGCGATCGCAGGTGGCTTGGCCGCAGCGCGGCTTCCCGGACGATCAGCCCCGCCGGCTGTATGCGCGCCGATTCCTCGACCGTCTCGTCGATGCCGTAGTTGCCGATCAGCGGGTACGTCAGCGTCAGCAACTGCCCCGCGTACGAGGGGTCGGTCAGCATCTCCTGGTAGCCCGTCATCGAAGTGTTGAAGACGACCTCGCCATCGGCCGTGCCTGGCGCGCCCACGCTCCGCCCGGGGAAGACCGAACCGTCGGCAAGGACTAGAAGGGCATCAGGCACCGGCGGGCTCCATCTGAAAGGCAAGGGTTCCGTTGAAAATGACGGCGCGGACCGCGCCGGTGAGGGTCGTGCCCGCGAGGGGCGTGTTCCGGCCCTTCGAAGCAAACTGCTTCGGGTCCACCGTCCAGCGATGGCCCGGGGC
>CALMIW010000232.1 GCA_937864275.1 uncultured Dehalococcoidia bacterium | reverse complement strand
TTTCATCGCGGTGCTCCTTCTTCCCCGCCGATACCGCCGGGTGCTTGCCCGGAGAATGGCGAAGACCCCCTGCGGGGTGACGAAGCACGGTTAAGGCGTCTGCAGCTTGGTAGGAAAGCGGTAAGAACGAGCTTTCGCCGTTCCGGCGGCCATCAGAGGCGAACGGGCTGGTTCCTCAGGACGGCCTGAAGCCTGGAACCTGCGAAGGGTGCTCCGCGGTCGTCCGAACGCCCGGCTTGAACCACTTGGTCTCCGGTAGCGGACCGAACGTCACTGCGCGAAGTTGGACCTGCAGGCATTTCTCGCAGTACATGGCGACGGCGCCGCGCGGTTGAAAACGAACCCTGCTGGAAGCGTGACAACCCATGCAGAGGAACGGGAACGAATATCCGGGCACGGTCTTGTTCAACTGGGCGCCGCGGCAGCGCGGGCAGAGGTCGGGCCGGCCCGCGATGTTGCGGAGGCTCTGGAACCGTTTCTCGTCTTCGGTGAAATCGAATGCTGTAGCGCATCGGCTGCAAACTAGGGGCTGGGATTCTACGGACATGAGAACAGCGACCTCCGGGTCTGGTGACTCCGTCGATCGATCAGGCGCGGTTCGCGGGACTGAACGAGGAAGTACTACCACCCTAACACAGATGGGAATCCGCAGGTTCACGGTGTGATGTGGCCGGATGGTATGGTTGCGGCCACATCACCGGAGGAAAAATGCCGTCAACCGAACAACGCGCCTTTGTCGATCGTCTGGTCGCCGCCGCCAACAGTGGCGATGCGCGAGCCTGGGCGTCCTTCTACAGCCCCGGCGTCACGAACCATGACCGGCCCACTGGCCGCGAAGGCATGGTCCGGATCTTCGACGCGCTCCTTGCCGTGTTCCCCGACTGGAAGTTCGACATCTCGGAGGTCATCGGCGACGGGCCGGATATCGTCGCGCTCATGACCATGACGGGGACGCACCTGGGGACGAGATCGACGCCAATCGTCGGCGGGGCGATCGTCGACCTCCCGCCGACCGGCAAGAGCGTCCGGGTCCAGCACATTCATCGCTACCACATCGTCGATGGCGAGATCGCCGATCACCATGCTGTGCGCGACGACCTCGCGATGATGCAGCAGCTCGGGCTGGTGGCATCGACGGCTTCCGGAGACGACATCTCCCGGCCCCCGGCCTAGCCGATTCTTTGTCCTCCGCGCTCGTCGTGGTTCAATACCCGCTCCCCTTTCCCAGGGGATGTGCAGCCGCGTCATGGATTTCGAGCTTTCCGAAGAGAACAAACTGATCAAGGACACCGCCCGGCGCATCGCCCGGGACGTGGTTGCGCCGCGCGCGAAGGAGCTCGACGAAACCGGCGAGTACCCGCACGACTACTTCGAGGCCTTCAAGCAGGCCGGTCTCCTCGGCATGGCCATCCCGGAGTCCATGGGCGGCACCGGCAACGGCATCCTCCCGCTCTGTCTCGCCATCGAAGAAGTGGCGAAGTACGAATGCGGCGCCGGGCTCATGCTCGTCCTCAGCGGCCTCCCCACCCGGCCGATCATGTTCGGCGGCACGCCCGAGCAGCAGCAGAAGTGGCTCCCCGCCCTCTCCGTCGGCGACCGCAAGGCGGCCTTCTGCCTGACCGAGCCGGACCACGGCTCCGACGCCGCCGCCCTCGAGACTCGCGCCACCCGCGACGGCGACGACTACATCCTCAATGGCAACAAGGTGTACATCTCCGGCGGCACCGTCGCCGACCAACTGACGGTGTTCGCCCGGACAGGGGGCCCCGGCGCGAAGGGGATCAGCGCCTTCGTCGTCGACGCCCACGCTCCTGGCGTCCGCATCGACCGCACCGATGACAAGATGGGCGTCCGCAGTGTCCCGACCGCCCACTTCAGCTTCTCCGACGTCCGCGTCCCGGCCGAGAACCTGCTCGGAGGCGTCGAAGGCCAGGGCTTCAACCACGCCATGCTCACGCTGAACTCGATGCGCCCGACCGTCGGCGCGCGCGGCGTCGGCCTCGCCGAAGGCGCCGCCGGTTACGCGATGGAGTGGGCGCGCGAGCGCAAAGCGTTCGGCAGCGCAGTGATCGACTTCGAGGCGATCCAGTTCCTGTTCGCCGATATGGCCATCCAGATTGAGGCGGCCCGCAACCTCGTCTACAAGGCCGCCTGGCTGGTGGACCAGGGCAAGTTTATGAAGGAATACGCCCACAACCTTTCGATCGCGAAAGCCTTCGCGACCGAGATGGCGAACAAGGTGGCCTTCGACGCCCTCCAGGTGCTCGGCGCCCAGGGGTACATGAAGGACCACCCGCTCGAGCGCCACTACCGCGACGCCCGCCAGCTCACGATCGTCGAAGGCACGAGCCAGGTGCAGCGCGTCGTCATCAGCCGCGCCATGATCGACCGGGCGCTCGTCTACGGGTAGGCCATGACCCCAGGGTCGTCCCGCGAGAATCCCATCGTCCGGCCGACTGCCCGGGTGCTGCTCCTCGACCAGTCCGACCGGACACTCCTGTTCACGGCGATGACGCCGGATGTCCAGACCGGCCTGCCGTTCTGGTTCCCGCCCGGCGGCGGCGTCGAGCCCGGTGAGACGCACGAAGACGCCGCTGTCCGTGAACTGATGGAGGAGACCGGCCTCTCCGTCCCGCTCGGCCCCCGGCTATGGAGCCGCCGTTGGCTCGGCACGCTCGGGCCGAAGTGGTATGACGTCCACGAAGAGTTCTTCCTGGCGCGCTGCGAGGACCCGGTCATCACGGTCGATCGGTGGACCGAACTCGAACTCCAGGAACTTGAGGAATACCGCTGGTGGACGCTGGCGGAGGTTCAAGCAGCCTCGGAGGGCCGCGCGGATGTCTTCGTCCCGCGCGAACTGCCGCGGCTGCTGCCCGGCATCCTCGCGGGCGAAGTCCCTTTCAACCCGTTCCCGGTCGACGCCGATGGCCAGGCTTGAAACGACGGACGCAGGCTGGTTGCTGCTCCGTCCATACGGTTACCAGTTCCCCTCTCTAACGTCCGTCTGGGATGACTGGGTGAACTGCGAGTGGGAACTCCAGCTGGCGGCGCACCGCGTCCGCAGGACTACTCAGGCGTCGTTTCTCACATGGGAGTTCGAGTCGATCGTCGCCTTCTTCCGCGGCCTCGCGGCGCCCCCCCGCCGGCTCTCCCCAGTGAGGACGGTCGAACCGTTCGTCTTTGCGCTCGAACGCTGGAGCGATTCCGGTACAGCGGACCTTGTGCTGACGCTGGGTCTTCCGGTTCCGCGTCCGCTTCGACTTGCCGTCGCTCCCTCGGAAGCCGCGGCGTTCGCCGAGGAACTGGCTCGCGACTGCCTTCCGTTCCCGCGCCGCACGCCGGTTTAGAGTCACCAGATGACGTCAACCCCGTAGTCGCGCATCACCAGGTCGTTGGTGGCGATGGCGAGGCCTTCCACGGCAGCCTGGGCCACGAGCATCCGGTCGTACGGGTCTCCGTGCAGTCTCGGA
>CALMIW010000231.1 GCA_937864275.1 uncultured Dehalococcoidia bacterium | reverse complement strand
TGTCCCGCACCGGCGGTTGCCCCCCAGGCGCGTTGACCTCGTCGCCGAACACCTGCGCTCCGACCGTCTCACGCACCTGGTCGCCGGCCCGCGGGAGCGTCGGGCCAGCGCCGAGGGCCAGGTCCGCCGTCCGAATCAGGAAGTCCCGCGACTCGACGCGGTGGATCAGACCCGCGTCATCGGCCTGCTCGAACTCGGTCTTGCCGATGGTCGCCAGAACCTCTTTGGCTTCGGCCCCACGTTGGTACACCACGGTGCGGCTCATGTGCTTGTGCCGCTGGTCATCCAGGAACGCCGAGCCACGATCGAGCAGGTCGCCCATGTATGCCTCCGACGGTCACTGCAGGAGGCGGATGCGGACGGAGGTGTCGGCATCGACGGTGGTCTTCACCGTCTTGCCGATGAGCTTGTTGGCGCCCGCCGCGGCGTTCTTGGTCGCGTTCTGCGCCCCCGCGTCCCAGTAGGCGTTGGTGCCGGCGGGCATCCCGCTACCAGCGCCCAGCGCCTTGGGGAAGTCGAACACGCCCGACACCGCCAGTGAGCCGAGCTGGTTCGCCTTGATGGGGCCCTGCGCCACGCCCACGAGCTCCGCCTGGACGACCACCGCGCCGGTGAGCACATCCGCGCCCGGGGTGTAGTCGATCGCTTCGCCTTCATGAACGAACTTCGCCGGTCCTGCTGCCATGCTGCCGTCTCCTTCGTCGGGTGTGATCCCGGACTCTTCTTCGCCAATGCCACTGCCGATCTCTGCGCCTTCTCCCATGGGCTTACACCTCGCCCTTGCTCTTCATGCCGCCGCGGGGGTCCTGCAGCGCGACGCCGAAGTCGTGGTACCCGCGCATCCGCACCCCGAGCTGGCTGAAGTCGGCGTCGGAGGTCTCGATGGTCGGGGCCTCCTGACCGTTGAGGAACGCCGTCTCGATGACGGGCAGGTCGCTCGGGTCGGCAAGGAGGTACCACGCCTTGGCCGAGTTGCCGGTGTAGAGGGCATTGGAGAGGTAGCGGCTGACCTCGATGCGGAACTTGCCCTGGTGCGGGTTGGCGACGGGGAACTTGGTGTTCGCCGTGGTGTCGCGCATCTCCACGCTCTTGTAGAGCTGCGTGCCCACCGCCGAGAGCGCCGTGGGAACCAGCAGAATCGACGGCATCACGCCCGTGGGCTTTCCGTCCGAATCCACCAGGTCCATGAACGTGACCTCGCCCTTGGTGAGGCCGTCGATACCGAGCGCGGTGTCCGCGCCCGAGATGAAAGTCTTGTTACCGACGGCGAAGAACGCGGCGTTGTTCATGAACGCCGTCCAGAACACGTCGTTGATCTTGAGGCCCGACCCGCGGCCGAGCTTCCGGGGCACGGTGGTGATCGCGCCCAGGTCGTCGTTGATGATGTCGCGGCGGTCGATCGCCAGCATCAGGCCATAGGTGTCGGCCTTGTTGCTGTAGGTCTCCTCGCCCAGGGTGCCGTGCTTGAGTTCGCCGCCGGGCGCGACCTGCTCGTACTGGTCCTTGCCCACCAGGCGGTAGCTCGTGACGGTCTTGAAGTCCGACACGTTGCGGACGGCGCAGATGCTCCGCCACACCCGCTCGACACTGAAGAAGCCCTCGAGCAGGAACTTGTTGGCGACGTTGGAGAGGATGCCGCCCACGTCGATGATGGTCATCCCGGCCTCGATGCCCCGGCCGAACGCGGCCTCGAGGACGCGGCGGCTATCGCGGAAGGTCCGGCCCGTGTAGCCGTTGGCAATCGCGGCCTCGATGAGCAGTTCCTGCAGCCCCAGCCCGCTCTGGAAGCGCTTCGCCGCCACTTCCAGCGCCTGCGCGGAGCAGACCCTGTCGAGTCCCTCGAGCTTGGCGCTCTGGAAGCACGCGGCCTCCAGGACCTCGCCGGTGATGCTCGTGTCGGGCGCGTGGATGGACGGGGCCTTGGGGCGGCTGGCGCGGAGAACTTCCAGCTCGGTGCGGGTCGCGTCCCACCCGTCGCGGATGGCCTGGGCCTCGATGTCGAGGTGCTTGCCGGCGCAGATCTTCCGCACCGCCGCGATACGGCTGGTCTCCGCGAGGGCCTCGGCGCGGAGCGCGGCAGCGCTCGCCCCGGGCGCGGGGTCAACTCCGCCGTCAGGATCACCACCGGCACCCTGCTGGGCGGCGATGGAAGCGCTGGTGCGCCCGTCGGCCCCGAGATCCACGAAGCTGATCTCGCCGAGCGTGGCCTTGCGGACGACGTTGATGGGGCCGGAGAACTCCAGCCCGTTCACGATCGACTTCTGCGACTCGCGGATGAACTCGAACTCCTCGACGCTGGCGCCCACCGAGGCCTGCCAGGGGAACCCGTTCCGCGACGAGGCTACAACCTCGCGGGCAATCGCCGTATCGCGCGAGATCACGCCGGTGGCGACGAGCTGCCCGCCCTCGACCCGGATGGCATCCGTGTGTCCAACCCCTGCCGCCGGGTCGTGCGCGAAGCGGATGGGCCGGTTCTGCGACGGAACCGCCAGCCCGGCGAGGTCGAGGACCACCGGATGACGCCACCCGGCGACGCGCATGGCTCCGCCGGTGTACGCCAGCATCTTGAAGCGTGGCAGCGCCTTCTCGGCGTCGCCACCCGCGCCGGCGGCGATAGCGGTGATCTCCGCCGTACCGGTGAGCGTGAGCGGCGATGCGCCGGCGGGCGGGGCCTCGGCCTCAAGCCACAGACGCTTTGGCGCGGTTCGGTTCTTGGGCGCGGTCGGGGTCTTCGTTGCCATCGGTGTCGTCCTCTTGGGTTGCCGGCGCGTTGCCCGCGGGGGTCGCGGCGGCTGGGGTCAGTCCGAGTTCGTCCATGAGCGCCCGCTCCTTGGCGCGCTGGCGGAGCTCCTGCTCCCAGTCGCGTCCTTGGCGGGCGTACTCGGCGGCGAGTGTGGTCGTGTGATTGGCCAGGCGGGTCGCCTGTGCGGTCGCTTCCTTGGCGGGATCGACGTGCTCGACGCCATCCCAGAACCAGGCGTGCTCGGGGAGCGTGGCGGCGAGGGTTCGCATCGACTGCGGGAGCAGCCCTTCGACCAGCACCGCTTCGTTGAGCCAGGCTTTGAACAGGCGGTCGAGCACGGCGAGCTGCAGGTGGTGCTGCTCGACGCGGATGCTCTTGAAGTACACTTGGTGGTCGAGGCGGCCGCTGGCGTAGTTGTACCCCGAGGAGTTCCCCGCCGCGACGTTGAAGGGCATGTTCAGGCACCGGGCGATCTCGTTGAGGATCTCGCGCTTGAACTCGCCGAAGGTCGTCGTGGGCTGCTCGGCGTGGACCTGGCCGAGTTTCCAACCGCCGGGAAGCACGGTCGCCAGGCGCTGCTCGAGCTCGACCTCGTCCATCGGCTCCAGCGGATCGGCTTCGCCGTTGGGAGGAGCATCGGTGTAGATGACGGCTGCGAAGTTGGCGGCGGTCTCGGCGGCGGCGATGGTGGCCAGGGTGTACCGGCGCAGCTGCGCGAACAGCGG
>CALMIW010000230.1 GCA_937864275.1 uncultured Dehalococcoidia bacterium | reverse complement strand
ACTCAGGACTGGGGCTCCGACGCTGTAACGGGCGATGGCCGCTCGGCCGCCGACACCTCCGTCGGGCACGCGGCGTACGAGACCGAATGACTCGAGGAGTTCGATGGCATCGGCAGTCAACGCTCGGCGGCCGTCGGTGTCGCGATGTGAGCGGGCCCAGTTCGGGAACCGGTCGAAGACAGCGCCGACGACACGCTCGAGTTCGACCGGCGAAAGCTCGACCGGATCCCGGCGCCCTCCATCGCTACCGGTCAGCAAGTCGTCTACCAACAGCAGCGCGAGCTGATGGGCGTTGCCGTGCGGACCGGGGAACTGGACATCGGTGGCAAGTCCATCGGGATCGACCGCGAGCAACCCGTCGGATCGCTCTTCCAGCTCGAAGCCGGCCTCGGCCACGCGGTTTCGGAGCCATTGCCGGCCGGCCGGGTTCTCGACGTAGCTCTGTTCCTCTTCGGTGAGGTCGTCGAAGTAGAGGACCGGGTCGTCGAGTAGGCGGCGACCGATCATGTGGCGGATCCGACGCAACCGTTGCTCGTCGTCGCTCCCCGCCTGTTGCACGTCCGAGTCACGGCCACGCCCGTACCGCGGTTCGGCCCCGAGGTACACCAGGGCCGCCGCCGGACTGATCTCGTCGGCCAAGGACGTCGGCGACACCGTGCTGACCAGCAACCGGTGGAGACGTGTGGTGTCAGCCTGCAACAGCGCGTTGGCGTCCTCGGTCTCTACGAAGTCGTCCACGGTGCCACCAGACGTGCGCAGCGCCTGCCATTCGATCAGCGTTCGGAGCACGTCCACCAAGGCGACGCGCTCGCGGTGCCGGCTCGTGTCAAGACCCGCCTCTGCAGAGATCGCCCGTGCAAGGAGCCCGACAGTCGTCACCGGGTGCTGCACGAGCTGAGCGGCAACGAGGCACAACAGCTGATAACGACGGCGATCGAAGGCTTGATGTGCCCCGCGGGATCGCCGCAACGGTCTCGACACGTCGACCTTCGCGCTGCGGGCTCGCTTCCCGAGACGGGCGAACCCTGCACCGGGGTCAACGATGAGCTGCCAGCCGCACGTGTCGTCGAACCACGCAATGAGCCAGTCGTGGTGCCGAACGACCTCGCGGAAGCCGTCAGGCCGGTCCTGTGCGTTGAGCATCGGCCAGCGCAACAGCAGGCGGATCGCCCGAGAACGTTCAGCAGCGAGATCGGTCGCCAACACATCGCTACGCACCGGCGACCAACCTCCGCCCAGAATCACTGCGGTTGCCCACAGCGGCCGCGTCCCCAGCAGTGGCACGTGACATACCCGTCAACGAGATCGTGACCACCATGTCCGGGCCGTGAAGCACGCCCGACTCCGTCCGCAGCGCCGCTACTTCGCCGCGGCCATCGTCGGACAGCACGACCTCGACCTGGCCGTCCAGCGACAGCGCTCGACGTGCACCGTCGGCGCCGATCTCGGCGTCCAGCCCGACGGCAAGCAAGTCCAGGAGCTCGCTGAACTCCCTGGCCGGAAGTCGATCGAAGTGCGACAACCGCACCGCACCATCAGTGGCCAAGGCCGCTCTGATCGCACGATGCGCTATGAGCGACTCGGCCTGCTCGCGTTGACGGGCGGCTCGCAACGCCGATGGATCAGCGATCGGGCGCACACGGCCGCGGTTGGACAGACTTCCGCTGGTCCGCAGCGACGGGGCCACCTCCACCGGAGTCGTCTCGGACCACGACCGTCGCACGTCGCGCGCCTCCCCGTCCACGGGAGACAGGTGAGCGTGGCGGGCCGGCCACAGCCCGAACGCCACTCCGAACAACCGGTGAGCCTCGTCGTCGTCGGCACAGTCCGCGAACCAACCAGCGAGCCTTCGCAGGTCGTGGGCCACCGACGCAGCGCGGCGGCGCTGGTCCCACCGCCGTTCGAGCACACGCAACAACTCGATGATCGCCGTCCGCGCCACGCGCAACAGCCCCGTGATCCGCGCCTCCGAGCCGCCGGCTGGCGCGAACCCCTCCTCGAGCCCGGCCCAGCGTCGACGTCGTTCGCCGATCCGCTCCGGCCGAGGATCACCGGCCGCTGTCGGCGCCAGGTTCGCCCCCACGACCGCGACATCGAACAGCACGGGCACGCCCAGCGCACGCAGCCGCTCGATCCCGGACCGAACCCGGCGATGCCGTCGCTCCACGCCCTCGGCGTACTCCTCCAGGTACATGACCGTGCGTCGCTTCACCTCCAGGAACACACCATCATCAGCGGCGTCCTCTCGCAGCAGCGCCTGCAAGTGCCCGTTGAACTGGCGGACACTCGCCACCAACGACGACAGGTGATTCTCGACCTCCGCCAACATGAGGTGGACCCGCGCTGACTGATCGTCCCGTTCCGGACCCTCCAGCAAGACTGCCAAGTCGCCGAGGCGATCACCGATCGCATCGAGCACCGCCGGCTGAAGCCCAACCGCACTCCGCAGCTCCCCGAACGTGTGCAGCACCCCACTGATCGCGGCCTCGCCCCGACGTGTCAGCGACCACTGCAGGTTGCGGCGCTCGAAGTCCTCCGGGCTGGCATACGACGCAGCGTGATTCTGCGTGACCTCCAGCAGCTCCCAACTGGTGAGCTGGGCAAGGGCCCGCTGGAGCGCTGCGTCGTCAAGTGGCTCATCCCATCCAGCGCCAGTCAGCGCCCAGCGAACTTGATCGATGTCCAACGCCGGAGCTGTCACGGCCGAGTCCTCGAACGCCGACATCAATGCCATGTGCAGGTCACGCCCGTCGGTCGTCGTGAAGCGGAAGAGGTCTGCGTCTATGCGTCGCCAGACCCGCTGCTGCTCCATCTTCGAAACCCTACGCAACGGGTGTGACAGCGGCTGGCGACGTCACCGGTCGAGCAGGCCGGCCACACGCTCGGCGTGGCTCCTGTGCACAGCTACAACGAGCAACTGTCGAGCCCGGGTTGCCCCAACGTAGAGCACTCTTCGGCTCTCCCCATCTTCGCCTTCGGACCACAGATCGAGGCAGGACTTCCCCTCGCTGTTCGGAACGAGCTGTTGCGGGATGACGAGAACCACCGCTTCAAACTCGCGGCCCTTCACGGAGTGGATGGTGCCCCATGGCATCCCAGTGGGTGGCTCAAGCATGAGCTCGCTCCACTTCGTCTCGGAGGGCGTCGCCAATTGATGGCCCAAGTTGGCGATGGTGACGGATGTCGGCCAGCCCAGGCCCTGAACGATCCGGCGGAGTTCCAGCGTGTAGGCCACACGTCCGATCCGAGGCGTCACCCCATTGGTCAGCCGCAGGGCGGACGACCTCAGCCAGCGCTCAGTTACGCCGAGACGATCGGCCAGACCACCGGCATGCTCGAGGTCGGTGGTGCCATTCGGCAGAGCGATCTCCACGAGGATGCGTTCGACATCCCCGACAGCCTGTCGCAAGCGGGCCGGGTTGTTCTCTGACGTGAGCACGAGGTGGGCACGAGCAGCTCTCAGCACCTTGTGGCTAGAACCCGGGATCGGGCTTGATCCGCCTGCTGCGGACGCTGCGTCGCGTCCGCGATGCGCGAGCACCTTGCAGTCTTTGGCCTCAAGTCCGAGCTCTGAGAGCAGATCGGGCAAGCAGTCAGCGACTTCTGATAGATCATCGAATGGAACGATTCGAACTGGCCACTCGATAGCCGCGTTCGGTCCGATCGCGAGGTCAACTCCGAGGCCCGTTCGAAGGGAGCTCCCGGCGTTGCAGATGGCGGGACTGCTTCTGAAGTTGCCGTCAAGTGGTCTGCCGGCCGGGAGTTTCTCAGCGAACGATCTGACCTGCTCGGGGCTCGCCCGTCGGAACTCGTAGATCGCCTGGTCGAGGTCTGCGACCATGACCACAGCAACGCCACCGTCGAGCATCGCCTGAAGCACCTCGAGTTCCTCCACCCCGGAGTCCTGAGCTTCATCAACGATGACCTCAGCGAACCGCGCTGCAAGCAGAGCAATCCATGGGCCGCGAGTTCGCCCGGTCGATAGAAGCCGCATGGCCGTCCGTCGGCTGGCTGCTGCGCTGACGATCTGTCGGTCCCTGATGAGCCGGACCCGTAGCCGATCTGCGCTGGAGTTGATGGCCGCCTCAGACCCGACGTATTCGTTGCGAAGCGCTGCGGCGAAGCGCCCGGCGATCTTGTCAGGGTCGAGCACGTACTCGTCCGCGTCGTTCCAGTCGAACCAGTCGAGCGCGAACGACAGGCCCTGCTGCATCGTCGGCAGCCTGACTTCGGCCCCTGGGATCGACGCCCAACTGTCTATGAAGCGTGGGTACTTCCCGGTGACCTTCGCGACGAATGGACCGGTGATGAACCTATTGATGAACGAGTCGAACGTTCCAATGAAGTTCGGGGGCTCGAGCATCGATTGATCGGCGCATCGAGTGGCCACCTCATCCACCGCAGCGTTCGTGAACGAGAGGAGAGCGACTCCCCGCCTGGCTCGAGAGCGAGCTAGGCGTTCGTACCGAGCGACGATCGCCTTCGTCTTTCCTGAACCCGGGCACGCCTCTACGAAGCGACTCCCATCCGCCTCGATGAGTTCGCGTTGCGCATCCGTTGGCGTCCAGCCCTCAGGTTGGGTGACCACTATCCGAGGGCCGCCCTGATGCCGTCGGCGAGGTACGCCGGGCTCACGAATGCTGCCCCTGATGCGATCCGAAGGGCCAGATCATGGGCGAATTGACCCTTCGAGATGAAGTTGGAGCTCGTTCGAAGCCGCTGATAGAGGGCCTCCTCTGGAATGGGAGAGTCGATGAACGACTGCCAGGTTCGGGCTGACCGCGGCTTCTGGGCGAGAAACACCTCACGCAGAACGGGCTCGTTCTGTAGCTCGGCGAGCAGGTCCGCCTCGAGCGTCCGGGAGGCGGTGAAGACCTGCAAGCGCTGATCGGCTGCGGCGAGTTGGAGGAGTCGGGTGACCCGAGGAGCACGCTGTGGTTCCTCTGAGTCGGACGGCGCATCTTCCGGTTCGTCATCGTCCTCGACGGTCGGATCGGAGTCGGTTATCACGACGAGACGGTCAAGGATGCTGTGCCCTGAGGCGCTTGTACCCAAGAGGAGCCGCACGTAGGGTTCGAAATCGACGGACCCGATGTTGACGATGGTGAGTCCAGCGAGTGCCCGCTTTCGAGCTCTGGCATCGGCGTCGTTGGCTCCATAGATGTGCCGGCCGATGACCGGGATGAGTATCGCCTCAGAGACCCCCTCGACGAGCA
>CALMIW010000229.1 GCA_937864275.1 uncultured Dehalococcoidia bacterium | reverse complement strand
AGCGGGCGCAGGTCACACGAGCGCACAATCTGGGCGATCAACTGGGCGTACAACTGCTGCGTCTCGCCGGTGCGCGGCAGTTCGTCGGCAAAGTCGGCGGCGACCTTGAACAATTCGTTGAAGTCCGGGTCGGCCTCGGCCAGCAGTTTGGGGTTCGGGCTGCGGGCCCCGCCGCTGCCGCCGCTTGCCGCCTTCGGCCGCGGCTTCGAGGCTGGCTGGTCCACCCAATCGACCGGATCGCTGGCGATGCTCTACTCCTTCCCGGTGCTGGTGCTCGGGAGCGCGGCGGCGCTCTATCACGCCTACCAGTGCTGGAGCATCGACGAATGGGCGGAGGATTCGGCCGGGCTCCTCGCGGCCGCGGCGCTCGGACTCGCATGGGTCGTGGTTTCGGGCGGCTCTTCCGACCCGGTGCCGCTGGCAGCCGCCGCTTTCCCACTCGCGCTCCTCATCGGGAAGGTGGCGCCAGGCGCCGTGGGCGCCGTCACGCGGGTCTCCTGGCTCTATGCGGTACTCCCGCTTGCGGCGCTGGCGTTCGCGCTCTTCATCGCCGAGGCCTACGTGGTGGACTGGGCACGGGTGGACCGCGTCGGACCGGGCCGCGACAAGCTCATCGTCACGGGTCTGGTCATCGCCGCAATCGCCTGCGCGGGGCTGCTCGCGAGCAACCGGCGGACCGCGCCGGCGATTTTCGTACCTGTCGTCGCCGTTGCCGCCTTCCTCATGCTGTCGGGCGCTTCGGGAGTGTCCTTCGGCGCCCCCAACGAACCGCTGCCTTCGCCGATCAGCACGATCCAGGGACGCGAGATCAGCGACATCGCTCTGCTTGCCCGCGAACAGCAGGGCGGCCTCATCGTCGTGCACTCCAGTTTGCAGGAGGCGAGCACGTGGCCCCTGCGGTACTCCGGCGAGATCGTCTTTGCCACGCGCGTGCCGGCCGAGGCGACCGTGGTGGTCTGGCCGGTGACGGAGCCGGCGCCGGACGGCTTCGGAGTCGTTGAAGGGCGATGGTCGTTGCAGGAGACGCGCCCCGGCCCTGACGGTGACTTTCTCGACTATCTGCGATGGTTGAGCAACCGCAACATCCTGGTAAACGGCTTCGAGCCACTCGCCGTGTACCTGAGGACGACGGAATGACCGCTGGACAGGTATCACTCCCGCGCGAGGCCGGCGCGATCCAGAAGTTGCTTGCGACGCGCATCTCGCTGCGGTGGGAGTTCGCCGCCTACGCAGCGATCTTCGCTGTGGCCGTGGGCCTGCGCTTCCTGGACCTCGGCACGCGCGCACTGCACCACGACGAGAGCATCCATGCGCAGTGGTCGTGGAGCCTGCTCCAGGGGAGCTACCGGCACAGCCCCATCTTCCACGGGCCGTTCTACTACCACGTCCAGGGGTTGGTGTTCTTCCTCTTCGGCGCGAATGACTTCACGAGCCGCGTCTCCGCCGCCCTCTTCGGTTCGGCCGTCGTCGCGATGCCGCTGCTCATCCGCCGCAAGCTGGGCCCGGCTGGGACGATCGCTGCCGTCGCGTTCATCGCCCTCTCTCCAACACTCGTCTACTACAGCCGGTTCTTCCGCGAAGACATCTACATGGTCTTCTTCACGATGCTCATGGTCGTCGCGATGTGGCGGTACATCGAAGACGGGCGGGACCGATGGCTCTATCTCCTCGCAGCGGGTTTCACCGGGAACGTGCTTACCAAGGAGGGTGCCTTCCTCGCGGTGGCGGTCTTCCTTGTCTACATCGACCTCCACCTCGCGGCCCAGCTGGCCGGCCGCACACTCCAAAACTGGTCGGCGCGAGCGTACCGCCGTGAGCTGAGCGCCATCGTCGCGGGCGGCGACGGATCGCCAATCGACGCGGCACTGGAGGCGGAAGTCCGCGCGAGAACGAACATGGATGTTCCCTGGCGCCGGACCGCGCTCACCCTGGGAATCGCGCCCGTCGCATGGATGATCGCCGCCCTGTGGCCGTTCCTCGGCTCGCTGAAGACGCGCTTCGACTGGGGCGAGGACTTGCCCCGGCCCGGAGACCTGCT
>CALMIW010000228.1 GCA_937864275.1 uncultured Dehalococcoidia bacterium | reverse complement strand
ACCCCCTTCGCGCAGGCGCATGCCCGCTATCGCCACCCGTCTCGACCATCACCATCGCCATGCCCGCCTCGCGAACTCGAGCGAACGCGTGCTCCAGGAGATGACGCCCAACCCCCCGTTGCTGATAGTCGGGATCAACAGCGATGACAAAAACCTCGCCCATGTTGTCGTCAGGGTGCAAGCGAGTGCACACCCATCCGATTGGCCGCCCCTCATCAACCGCGACATCGACATTCGCAGGTTCATTGTCAAGCACTTCCGACAAGTCCTTGAGCTGCCTTACGCGCCATCCGTTCGGATAGAACGCGCCGTACGAAGCCTGGCACTTCGTTCCTCACCACCGGGAAGACTGGCTCCCAAGCCCGGAGCGAGAGGTCCAACAACGCAGACCGATACTCCTGGGCGTAACTGATGATCCGATGCATTCAGTCCTCCGAAGGTCGCTCTGTCCCCGACAGGCAACACACTCTCATTTCCTTGGACGTGAGAGGCGACGCTCGCACTGTTGACGGCACCGCGCCGGCCCAGCTCACCAACTCGCATATTCACTCTCATAACGGTACTCGCATAAAAGCGCCACATATACAGATATGAGAGACTAGGCCGGTGGACCTCGGATATGCACGCGTCTCAACCCCGCGCCAATCGCTCGACGCCCAACTCGACCGCCTACGCGCCGCCGGCATAGAGAAAATCTGGACCGATAAGAAGTCGGGCAAGAACACCGACCGGCCCGGGTTGACCGAGCTGCTCGAGTACGCGCGCGGCGGAGACTGCATCGTGGTGACCAAGCTCGACCGCCTGGGCCGGAACCTGCGCGAGACACTCAACCTGTTCCACGAACTACCCGAGCGGGGTGTGGCGATCCGCACGCTCGACGATCCACTCATCATCGACACCGCTGCCGACGACGCAATGAGTCGGGTCGGCGTGGCGATGCTTGGACTCTTCGCCGAGATGGAACGGGTGTACATGCTCGAGCGCACCGAGCGCGCTCGAGCGGCGGCACGCGAGCGGGGCGTCGCGCCCGGACCGAAGATGAAACTGGGCCCCGAAGACATCGACCGGGCGGTCTA
This sequence comes from uncultured Dehalococcoidia bacterium, assembly GCA_937864275.1. Classification (GTDB taxonomy): domain Bacteria; phylum Chloroflexota; class Dehalococcoidia; order Tepidiformales; family Tepidiformaceae; genus Amarobacter. The sequence continues at coordinate 2,014 of CALMIW010000228.1, read as the reverse complement.
CCTACGCGACGTCAAGAAGCTGTCGATGGCTGAGGTCGCCGCCAAGCTCGAGGTCTCCCCCGCCACCTTGTCCCGCCGCCTGCCACCCAGGCCTACAGAGGACCGCTAAGAGAAAAGGCCCTGAACAGCCACTTTGCGAGTCTGCTGCACCGACACGACCGTGCCTTAGGGTCCGTACCGCCCACCAACCCAAGGAGGCAGCATGAGGCTCAGCAACACCTCAGATGGCCGGGCCAGAAGTGGCCGAAGCACCATCATCGACAAGGAGTACAGCGACTACCAGAAGCTCGCCGAGGCAATCGGCCTCCCGCTCGACGTCGGGCATCCCACGGGCGGATTCAGCCGCGACCGTGCCTGGTTCTCCCGCTCCCGAGGACGCGACGTGGCCCCTGGCGGCCTGTGGCTCGTCACGCTGGCTTTCGCCGACACCGCCGATGCCACGTCGCTCAGCCCAGATCCACAGGCCCCGGAATCGGGCTGGCTGATCGCCTATGAGATCGCCTCGAGCGCCAAGACCGGTCGGGCCATCCTGCTCGCCGGGCCGTGGAACCTGTACACCGACAAGGTTCTGTACGCCGAGTGTCCACTTGCGGATCCCGATTTGGACGATCTGGTGAGCTGGCTCCGCGAACGCGGAATGTAGTCCTAACGCCGCAGTGCCCCAGTCCCAACGGGGACTGGGGCACTGCAATGTTCGTCGTTTACGTCAGGGAAGGTCGTCCGGGGTGACCGTCTCCAGGCTCCCGTTAGCGAACGCCTCGTGAACCGCGGCAACCTGCCCGTCTCGGAGTGCGAGGAGTTCGGTTTCGGTGTAGCTCACGACCCGCTCCAGCGTGGCCGCTCCACCTGCGGACGTCACCCGGTACCTGCCGGGCTGAAGCCCTGCTCCCTTGAGCGAGGCGCGGCCCCGCTCGTCGATCTCGATCTCTGTAACAGTCATGGCTTTCCTTTGTCGTGTCGTGTTCCGGCTCTCAGATCGGCCGATGCCTTGGGCACCTAATGCGTCCTACTCTACCACTACTGTGCCACAAAGCCCATAGACCCAATGTGGGTAACTGGGCGATCTGGTATACTGGTATCATGAGATATGAACCCCATGCGGCCGCGCGGATACGCAGCTGGAAAGAACACGACCCCGCCCTATACGCGGCGACCATCGAGGTCCTGCACGCGATCAGAGATGACCCTCAGACATACGGAGCGCCCGGTGGCCAACTGGCTGACCGGTTGCGCTCCTTTGGCATACCGGGGCGGATAGAGCAGTACTGCATCACCTGGAGCGCCAAAGGGTCAGAGCCGGTAATCCTGACGGTGTCCACTCACGACGAGCTTGTGCAGCGGGCGGTTTACCAGGAGAAGCACGGACTCAAACCCGAGTAGCCACCGCCTGCGCAGGGGTAGCCTCTCTCTGCATGTGTGGTCGGTACTCGGTAGCCGTATCCGGCGCAGACCTGGTCGACGTCCTCGAACTAGACGGCGTTGAACCGGGTTTTGAGTGGTCGCCGGCCTATTCGGTGGCCCCTCGCACGCGGGCGCCGGTGGTGCGGGACCGCCTGGTCGGCGACCAACGGGTGCGTGAGGCATTCCTACCGACATGGGGTTTGCGTCCGTCGTGGGCCAAGGAGAAAGGTCCGCGGCCGATCAACGCCCGCCTGGAGGGCGTGGCGACGAACGGCATGTTCCGCTCCTCGTTCGCCTCGGCACGTGCCCTTGTACCGATGACCGGCTACTTCGAGTGGCAGGAAGCCGTCGAGGCCGGCAAGAAGGTCAAGAACCCGAGCTACGTCCACGCCCCCGGCGACGAGCTCCTGCTCGCCGCCGGCCTGCTGGCCTTCCACCGCGAGAGCGACGACGCCGAGTGGCGGACGACGTTCACGATCATCACGCGGACGGGTGAGGATGCGGCCGGCGAGGTGCACGACCGCATGCCGGTCTTTGTGCCCCCTGCTTTGTGCGACACCTGGTTGGATCCGGAGAAGCTCGAGAAGGACCAGGTAGGAGACGTGCTGGATCT
>CALMIW010000227.1 GCA_937864275.1 uncultured Dehalococcoidia bacterium | reverse complement strand
CGTCTTCCGGCAGCCGTCTGCTCGCCTGGGACATGCAGTACGTCGGCGATACGAAGCCGAACCTCCACGAGCTCTTCCACAGCAGCTACGACCGTCGCCAGGACAGCGAGTGGGCCGCGGTCGGGCAGCTCAGCCTGAACCAGCCCAAGAAGGGGCCGTGGACGGGCAGCCTCGGAGACCTCCCGTTCGCGCCCCACAAGCCCGAGGCCGGCCCGGTTTCCCTCTCCTACGCCTACCGCACCCAGCCCCACATGCAGGCAATCCGTCTCGCCATCCCCAACGCCACCCTCAAGACCATCGCCAGCGAGTACGGCCTCGGCTCTTCGCCCGACTTCAAGGACTACGGCCTCCGTCTCGTCTTGAAGGCGGCCGACGGCACCCGCAACGTCTTCACGCTCGAGGAGGCGGCCCAGGCTCGTCCCGGCGACAAGAAGGACACCACCTACGTCACCGTCCAGCTGACGCGGGACGAGTTCGAACCGGATGAGGCAGTCCTGGAATCGCTGCCCGACGGCTACGCTGGCGCCCGCCAGCGCATGGAGGAGGGGATTCTCAGGACGAAGCTCACCGCCACCATCAGTGCCCTCGCCGACCAGACCGACCGGCTCACCTACGCCATCGACTTCACCAAGCCGCCCGCTCGTCTCGTCCAGGCCGACCCGCAAGACCCCGCATCGCCGCGCGTCCACCTCTACGATGCCGCCGGTGTCGAAGGGGCCGCCCTCTTCGTCGGCACGACGAGCCAGGACCGCCCGATCGAGATCCTGGTCGACTTCGCCGGCAAGACCTGGGCAGTGCAGCGTTGGGGCTTCGCGGAGTACTCCGAGAAACTCCCGACCGGCGGGACGTGCGGGAACGAAGAAGCCGTCATTGGCCTGGCGCCGGGCCTGCTCCCCTCGGACCTGGCTCCGGATGAACTGGAACTTGAACGCTTCTATTTGAGCGGAGTCCTGGTCGACAACCGGCTCGCGCGGGGACCGCTGCCGGCCGCCTTTGAGGGTAAGGAAGTCTCGCCTTACCTCCTGGAGGACTTCGGCGTGCTCAACGCCTCCCGCACGACCATTACGAACGACGCGGCAGAGCTCTGGTTCTCGGAGATCTTCGGCTGCCCGCTCAGGTCGGTCAGCTACACCGCTACGCGCCAGTAGCGGCGGGCTCGCGTTTCCGGTCGCATGCAGATTGGAGAGACATCGTGCGAAAACCGGCTTCCGTCAGCCGGGACGATGGAAGCGGCGTATAGTCCGCTCACGCGATGCCCGAAGCCACCGGCCCCCTCGCTGGTCTCCTCGCCGTCGATTTGGCCACCACCCGCGCCGAACTGGCCGGGCGGATACTGGCCGAGCTCGGCGCGACCGTCATCAAGGTCGAACCGCCTGGTGGCGCAGCCGCGCGTCTCCTCCCCCCGTTCGATGATTCGAAGCCGCGCGGGCCCGAGACCTCCCTCTACTGGGCCTCCGTCGGCGCCGGCAAGAAGAGCGTCGTCCTCGACATCGAAGACGCGGAGGACCGGCGCAAGCTAGAACCCCTCCTCCAACAGGCCGACTTCGTCATCGAGAGCTTCGACCCCGGCTACATGGACGGGCTGGGGCTCGGCTATGCCCGGCTTTCCGAAAGCAACCCGCGCGTCATCTACGCCTCCGTCACGCCGTACGGTCAGAGCGGCCCGGACGCCCACACCGCGGCAACCGACCTCACCCTCGAAGCCGCCGGCGCCCTCCTGGACCTCCAGGGAGATGCCGACCGGCCGCCCGTGCCCGTCGGCTACCCGCAGGCGTCGTTCCACGGCGGCGCCCAGGCCGCCGCCGACTGCGTCATGGCCCTGAACGAGCGCGAGCGCTCCGGTCTCGGCCAGCACCTCGATGTCTCCATGCAGGCCGCCATGGTCTGGACCCTGATGAACGCGACCGGCTACCCGCCCAACACCGGCGGCGACCCGCCAACCAGCGGCCCCAACCGCCTCGTCCCCCTGCCTTCTCCCATCCCTGGCATCCAGCTCCCCCGCCAATGGGAGTGCGCCGACGGCTACCTCACCGTCCAGCTCGTCGGCGGGCGCGTCGGCAAGACGCCGCTCCACTCCGTCCTCGAATGGGCCGAAGCCGATGGCCTCGTCCCCGCCGAACTCCGCGGACGCAACTGGTCCACCTGGGTCGCCGATGTTGTTGGCGGCGTCCTCTCCGTGGAAGACGCGAAGCTCGCGCTCGAATCCGTCCGTGCCTGCTTCAGGCTCCACACCCAGCACGAACTGATGCAGATGGGCACCGACGCCGGCCTCCTCCTGGCTCCCGTCCTCCGCATCGACGGCCTCCTCACCGACCCCCAGCTCGCCGACCGCGATTACTGGGTCAAGGTCGATGGCCGCACACAACCGGGCATCCCGGTCCGCCTCTCCGAAACCCCGATGAGTCCGCCTCAGCGCCCGCCGCTCCTGGGCGAACACCAGGACCTGCTCGCCGGCTTCGCCCCGAAGCCGCCCGCCCCGCGGCCTGCGAGAGCTGCTCGCCCCCGCATCTTCGAGGGCCTGAAGGCCGCGGACTTCGCCTGGATCGGCGTAGGCCCGATCGTCTCGAAAGCGCTCGCCGACCACGGCGCGACCGTCATCCACATCGAATCGTTCGGCCGGCCCGACCTGCTCCGCACCATCCCGCCGTTCAAGAACGGCGTTGCGGGACTCGACAACGCCCAGTTCATGGCCAACTTCAACAGCTCCAAGCTCGGCATCAACATCAACCTCCAGAGCGAAGCCGGCATCGAACTCGCGAAGAAGCTGATCGACTGGGCCGACGTCGTCACCGAGAGCTTCACCGCGGGCGCCTTCGAGCGGCTCGGCTTCGGCTACGACGTGCTCTCGAAGGAACGCCCGGAACTCGTCATGTTCAGCACCTGCCTCCGCGGCCAGACAGGCCCGCAGCGTGCATATGGTGGCTACGGTGGCCAGGGAGCCGCCCTCGCCGGGATCTACGGCATCACCGGCTGGCCGGATCGGCCCCCGCACGGCCCCTGGGGCGCCTATACCGATTTCGTCGCCCCGCGCTATGGCGTCGCCGCGCTGGCCGCCGCCATCCGCCACCGCCGGCTCACCGGCGTCGGCCA
>CALMIW010000226.1 GCA_937864275.1 uncultured Dehalococcoidia bacterium | reverse complement strand
GGCGGGTCGGCGACGCGTCGGCCGAGGTCGCGGGTTCGTAGCCAGGCGCTTCTGCGAATGTGACGGACAGAGAAAAAGGGCCTTGCGGCCCTTCTTCCCTTTGGGTTGTGCCCCAGTTACCAGGTGATCGTGAGAGCCGGAACCGCCGCGGAAACGACGGCCACTGCGGCCAGAGCACCAAGTACGAGGAGCGTCCGGAGCTTTGCCATTAAGGCACCTCCCGCTTCAACTCGCCGGCCATTTGCAGACCAGCCGGTATTTAATAACGGGAGTGACTAAACGGTGTCAATACAGTTGCCGTTGCGGAACGGTTTCCCAGATTCACGACGAATTGTAAATTCTCATTTTAGTAACTGCTAAACAGCACCGGGACCCTCTCGCCGGTGGATACTCAGCCCGAGCTGGAGTTCTTCAATTACCGTTTCGGCAAGGATGCGGTCCTCTTCGATCGGCATACCGCCGCGCCAGGCCGCCATCGAGAGTTCGGCTACCCGGTTGGCGCCGAGGGTGCGCTCGGCATCAGCCAGTTCCTCGGCCCGCGCTGCCTGGTGGAGGATGATGCGGTCACGCAGAATTTCGCGAACCTTCTCCTGGGCCGCCTGGCGAGCCTCGGCGTCAGTCAGTGGAGGCAGGCGCTTCTTCTCGAGCATCCGGGCCCGGGCAACGACGGGGTCATCGTCCGCCGGCTGGGCGGCGAAGTCCTCGTCGTTGAGCCATCGCGCGAAGATCTCGCGTTCGAGGGCGCCGCTGAAGAGCGACTGCGGATAGTTCCTGAAGTACTGGCGCAGCCCTGGATGCTTGATGAGGAGCGCGAGGAGAACGTCTTCCGGGAGCAGGGGGGCCTGTGCCTCCCTGTGCGGCCGTCCAGCGGCGGGACGGGCAATCATGCCCGCGCGGAGACGCTCGAGGATCGCGTCCTCGCTGATGCCGAGGTGCCGGGCCACCCGTTGGACGTACATCGCGCGTTCGACGGGGTCGCTGACGGCGAGCAGTACCGGGCGGAGCTTATCGACCGTCGCCCTGGCCTGCATCGGCGATTCAACGGGCTCGGCGGCCATGATCCGCTTCAGCAGGAACTCCGGGTACGTCGCGGCGTTCTCGATGGCGCTGCGCCAGCCTTCCGGGTCCTCGCGGGCGATCTCGTCCGGGTCTTGCCCGCCGGGCAGCGGGGCTACCCGGATCTCGACCTGGGTGGTGTTCACCATGGCGTCGGCAGTGCGGGCAGCCTGGGCCATGCGCTCGGGCGACTCCATGCCCACGAAGAGGCCGCCGGCGCGTTCGGCGGCGGCGAGTCCGGCGGCATCCGGGTCCATGGCCAGGACGATGCGCCGGGCGTACCGGCGGAGGAGTGCCGCGTGATTCTCCGTGAGGGAGGTGCCCATGGCGGCAACAACGTTCGTGAAGCCCGCCTGCCACGGGCCCAGGACGTCCATATAGCCTTCGACCACGACCGCCGTGCCGGACTCGCGAATGGACGAAGCGGCGATGTTCAGGCCGAAGAGTGTGCGGCCCTTGTCGAAGAGTTCGGTTTGCGGGGAGTTGAGGTACTTCGGTTCCTCGCCGTGAAGGCCACGGCCGCCCATGGCGACGAATTCGCCGCGCTCGTTGGCAATGGGAATGATGGCCCGGCCCCGGAAGCGGTCGTACGGTTCGCGGCCATTTTCTCCTTCGACGAGGAGGCCGGCACCGATCATGTCCCGGTCCTCGTAGCCACGGTTGCGGAGGAAGTCGCGCAGGCCGCGCCACTCGTCCGGAGCCCAGCCGAGGCGCCAGGTTTCGATGGTGCGCATCTCCAATCCGCGCTTCTCGGTGAGGTAGTGGATAGCCTCCGCGCCGCCGGGCTCGCGCAGGCAGCGCTGGAAGTACTCGACTGCCGCCGACATGGTGGCGGCGAGGCGCTCGGTGTGGGAGCGCTTCCTGGGGTCTTCCGCGACCAGTTCGACGCCGGCTTCCGCCGCCAGGGCGCGAAGCGCTCCGCGGAAGTCGGTGTTCTCCCGTTTCTGGACGAAGGTGAAGATGTCGCCGCCTTCGCCGCAGGTGCCGAAGCAGCGCCACGTCCCGCGGTCCGGAAAGACGTAGAAGGAGGGAGTCTTCTCCGTGTGGAAGGGGCAGAGGCCTTTGAAGCTGCACCCGGACTTCTGCAGCGCCGTCACCCGGCCGATGAATTCGACCGGGTCGATCTGCCGCTTGATGGTCTCGACGACGTCCATTGTGGGCATGCTACGGGCGAACGCGACTTCAGATGACGGGCCGGTGACACTCCGGGTACGGTCTGAACCGACAGGGGTCGGTTACGTCACGGCGAGATGGTGAACTGGGCGGACGCGACGACCTGGCCGTTGATGACGACTTCGGCTGTCGCTTCGCCGGTGCCCTGGGGGCGGGCGACCGAGAAGGAAGCGGTCTGACCCTTCGCCAGGGCGATTGTCTTTTCTTCCAGGGTGACGGAGGTGCCGAGCTTCGCGCGGACGGTCACGCTCGTTGCCGCCATGTCTCCGCCGTTGTTCTGGATGGTGATGGCGATAGCCGAAGGCTGGACCGTCGGGGTCTGGATCACAATCTCCGGGGATTCTTCCGGCGGAAGGAGCACGAAGGTGGCGCCGTTGTTGTCTTCGCGCGCCTCTTTGACGGCGTTCTTGGGGTCGACGCTGACGACTGCCTTCTTGCCCGTCGTGGTGATGGGCGGGGCGACCTCGAACTCGACGGTTGCGGAGCCGCCGTTGCCGGGCAGTTTCGCATCGATGGCGATCTCGCTGCCTGCGACGTCCCCGCTGACGCCGATGACCAACGGGCCGTTGTAGGCGTTCGTGCTGATGTTCTGGACCGTGACGCGGAGTTTCGCGCCGCCTTCGATGAGGACGGCGTTGGTGGGGACGAAGTCCGGGGCGTTCGGGTTCGCCGTGGGGCTCGTGCTCGCCGACGGGGACGGAGACGGGATGGTGGTGCTGGTCGGTTCCTGCGTCGGCGCCGGGGTGGGTGTCACGTCACGCACGGGGACGAGGTCGAGTGAATCGAGCGGGTCGATGGCGGTGCGCTTGGCCCAGCGCTGACCCTGTGCCGAGTCGACGAGCAGCCAGTCGATGGACTTGTTCTTGCCGAGAATGGTGACTTCAGTCCCGGCCTTCAAGGTGCCGGATTCGGGGTAGTTGTCGCCGGGGCCGGCCCGCAGGGTCGTGTCGGCGACGACCTTGCCCTTGATGGTCTGCGGACGCTCGCCCACGGGCTCGAAGGCGATGACGCGGGCCTTGCTGGATTCCTTCGTCGCGCCGCTCGATGCCGTGACTTTGACCATGAGCTCGTAGTTGCCGCGGGCGGTGAGGGTGAACTTCATGACGGCGCGGTAGCGGTTGTCCGCCGGGGTTTCCGTGACGTTCACGGTATCGGTGAGCTTGTCGCCGACGAAGAGCTCGAATCGACTGATCGGCTCCGTGGCGGAGGCCTGGACGATCACTTCCTCCGGCTTGCCGATCTCGATCCGCTTGTCCTTGACGGGCGAATCGATCGCGACCGCGAACTTCGTGTCGCCGCCTCCCCCTGCGTCTCCGCCGTCGCCGTTGTTTACCAGGGAGAAGAGGAGAAAGACGACGATGCCGCCGGCGAGCGCGGCGAGCGCGACGAAGACATAGAACATCGGCTGCCGCGCCGGGGCGGTGTCCTCATAGTCGTCGTAGTACCCGTAGGAGTCGTCTTCCTCGTCGTCGTAGTACTCGTCGTCGTCGTAGCCGTCGTCCGGATCGGAATCGTCGTACGCAGCTTCGGCATCGCCGTCGTAGCCGATGCCCGCGGCGCCGATGTACTGAGGCGGGCCGGGCGGGGTAAGCGGCGGCGGAGCGGCGGGCGCGTAGCCCGCGCCGATGACGGGCTCGTCTTCCGGATAGTCGGTGCCGTAACGATCACTCATGCGGGTAGTCCGAGTATCTGGCTGGCCCGATCTAGCAGCAACACGCGGTCATGCAGACATAACGCAAAGCTAACGTGAGGTTAACCGGGAATCAGGCCTTCCAGCCGCGCGCGTCCTCGCAGCCGAGCTCGCTGGCGAGGCGAAGCGCGTAGCGGTCGGTCATGCCGCTGACGTAGTCCGCCGCGCGCCGCTCCACCGGGTCGTCCGGGAGCGAATAGTCGGCTGAAACACCTTCCGGGTACCGCACGAAGTACTGGAAGAGGAAGGTGACGATGCGCTTCCCGCGCTCGGCTTCGGCGAGGGTCTCGTCGTAGAGGTAGACGCGCTTGAACATGAACTCGCGGAGTTCGTTGGCGGCGGCGTGCACCTTCGGGCTGAACTGGATGACCGGGTTTTCACCGGCGCCCGTCGCTGCCCAACTCGCTTCGACGATATCGCAGATCATCGTGTTGAGCCGCTCCGAGTGACTTCGGCCGAGGTCGTGCTTGGACGAATGGGGCAGGTTCTCCTCGGTAATCAGGCCCGCCCGAATGGCGTCGATGATGTCGTGGTTCACGTAAGCGATGGCATCCGCTGTTTTCACCACCTGGCCCTCGAGCGTCTCGGGGACACCCCAGCCCTCGGCGAAGATGTCGTCCCTCGTCTTCGAGCTTTTCCGGATGGCATCCAGGACTTCGAAGGTAAGATTGAGGCCCTTGCCGTTGTTTTCGAGTTGGTCGAGCACCCGGACGGACTGGTAGTTGTGCCGGAACCCCTCGGGAAGACAGGCCGCCAGCGCTTCCTCACCGGCGTGGCCGAAGGGGCCATGGCCGATGTCGTGGCCGAGGGCCGCCGCCTCGGCGAGGTCTTCGTTCAGGTTCAGCGCCCGCGCGATGGTTCGCGCCACCTGGGCGACCTCGATGGTGTGCGTCAGGCGCGTGACGAAGTGGTCCTGGGCGGGCGCGATGAACACCTGCGTCTTGTGCTTCAGCCGGCGGAAGGCCTTGGTGTGGAGGATGCGGTCGCGGTCGCGCTGATAGTCGGTGCGGACCGGCGACGGCGCCTCGGGCCGGGCCCGCCCGCGGCTGGTGGAGGTGCGGGCCGCGTACGGACTGAGCCGTTGTTCGTTGCCTTCCAGCCGGCGGCGTACCTGGTGCAAGTCCACATGGCCATTCTACGGCGCGAACGCGCTAGCACCTGTCGCGATCTCCTCCGTTTGGCGGCGTCTCCTCCCTTCGTCGGCACGCCGGGCACTGTGTGAAGCGCGCGACGGAGCACCGCTCGCCTGCCTGAGACAGTGTTTACCGGGCGGTCGAACAGACCGCCCAAGGGAGAGGAGAACTACTACCATGGAAATTCAGACGATGACCTTCGACCTGCGGGGCATGACCGACCGGCAGGCCTACCACTACGTCGAGTCCCTGCGGCTTGGCATCAGCGAATATGACGGCCTTGAGCGGCACGCGCGCTCTCGCCGGTCGATGCAGGGCGAGTGGATCGTGTTCTGCACATGGACCGACGGGCGAGCCGTGAGCGAGTTCCGTCATTCGGAGCTGTACGCGAAGCTGGCACTGAGCCCGAACGTCCTCAACTTCCGCGACCATGTCGAGACCGTTGTCCCGGCCGGTGCGGAAGAAGAAGTGGCCCTGGCGGCCTGAAACGAACGAGCCGGCGCAAATCGCGCCGGCTCGTTGCTTTTGTCGCCGGCGGAGCGGACCTATTGCTTGGGAGCGCGGCCCAACTTTACTTCAGCGTTGGCGATGATTTCCCGAGTTCGATCGAGCATGTCGGGGCTGACGCTGACGCTGGTAATGCCCCACTCCACGAGCTTCTCGGTGACTTCCGGGTAGACGCTCGGCGCCTGGCCGCAGATCGAGGCCGTGATCCCGCGACGCCTGGCCACGGTCACCGCCGTCTGGATCGCCGCCATGACCGCCTCGTTGCGCTCGTCGAAGGTTTCGGCGAGCGCCTCGCTGTCGCGGTCGATGCCGAGGACCAACTGGGTGAGGTCGTTGGAGCCGATGGAGATGCCGTCGATGCCGACATCGATAAAGCGGTCCAGGACGATGACGTTGGACGGCACCTCGACCATCATCCAGAGCTTGAAGTCGTCGCCCCGGACGAGCCCCTGCTCGGCGAGAAGCTGCTTCACACCCTTCAATTCGCTGGCGGTGCGGACGAACGGGACCATGACATAGAGATTCTTGAACTCTTTGCGCACGGCCTTGATGGCGTCCACTTCGAGCTTGAAGATGTCGGGCTCGCGGATGTACCGGCTCGCGCCGCGGTAGCCGATCATGGGGTTCTCTTCGGTGGCCTCGTACTCGGCGC
>CALMIW010000225.1 GCA_937864275.1 uncultured Dehalococcoidia bacterium | reverse complement strand
TGGGCTTTGGCGACCTGGCCGAACGCCGCGCATGGGGCGGCAAACTGTGTGGCCTCTCGCTGCGCATCGCGCTCACGCTGCACGCGCTGACGACTTGGGGCCGCTGCGGCACGCCAGGCGAATCGCCGCGCATCGATGCGCAGACGATGGCCGCCGCCATCGCGTGGGCCGACTACCTCGCCGCGTCGGAGCGCCACGCGCGGCTCAGCATCACCGAGCCAGCGGAGCAGCGCGCCGTGCGGCGGCACCTCGACCTCATCGCACGCCACAACGGATCGATCAGCATCCGCGACTGGCAACGCCTCCGCTCGCTGGCGCGGGCAACGGATGCCGAAGCGGAACTCGACGCCTTGGCGAAGGCCGGGCATGGCGACTGGTCGTGGTCCGCACCTGGCCCGCGTGGCGGGCGACCATCGCGGCGCTTCGTTCTGCGGGGCCACGTCCCCGCCTCCGACACATCCCCGCCCACGGCGGCCCTAAACGCGACGGGTGGCCAAACGACCGGGGTTTCGTCGGTTCCGTCGGCGTCAGGCGGCACAGCCCCGCCGCACGGCGCGTGATTCCGCCCACATTCCGCCCGAATCCCCCAGTTCCGCTTGACACTCGGCCCATCCGAGCCTGACTGGCGACACGGAGGTCCGCCCGATGGCGAGCATCACGACCCGCAAGAACGGCAGCCGGTTCATCACCTTCCACGACGCGTCGGGCAACCCGCGGCACATCACGCTCGGCCAGGTCGCCAAGCGGTACGCCGAGGCGTTCAAGGTCCGCGTCGAAGACCTCGCCGCGGCCGCGCTGCACGGGCACTCGCCCACCGACGATACCTCGCGCTGGCTGTCGTCGCTCGAGGATCGCCTGTACGCCAAACTCGCATCGGTCGGTCTCGTACCCGAGCGGCAGAGTGCCACCATCGGCACGCTGGTCGAGCGGTACATCGCGGAGCGGAAGGACGACCTCAAGCCCGAGAGCACCCGCAAACTCCGGCAGACGGAGACGAAACTGCTCGCGTTCTTCGACAAGGACAAGTCGCTGCGGAAGATCACGGCCGAGGACGCGACGGCATGGCGGCGGTCGCTCAAGGACCTGGGCCTGTCCGAAGCGGCCATCCGGACGCACTGCGGCAACGTCAAGACCATGCTCGGCGAGGCGAAGCGCCGGAAGGTCATCGACGCCAACCCGTTCGACACGCTCAAGAGCGGCCCGACGCCGAGCAAGTACACCCGGTACATCACGCCCGACGAGATCCAGCGGGTCATCGACGCCTGCCCCGACGCGGAATGGCGGCTGCTCTTCGGCCTCGCTCGCTACGCGGGGCTGCGTATCCCCAGCGAATCGCATCGCCTCACCTGGGCCGACGTGGACTTCGAGCGGGCACGCCTGACCGTCCACAGCCCCAAGACCGAGCGGTGGGAAGGCCACGACCAGCGGGTGGTCCCGATCACGCCAAGGTTGATGACGCTGCTGCGGGACCGATTCGAGACGATGCCCGAAGGCGAGACGCCGCTGGTCACCATCGGCGGCAAGGGGGCGGTCATCCGCCGCGTGCGTCGCATCTGGGCGAAAGCGAGCGTCGAGCCGTGGGCGCGGTTGTGGCAGACGCTGCGCTCGTCCTGCGAGAAGGAATGGGCGATGACCTTCCCGCAGTTCGCCGTGAGCCGATGGATCGGGCACAGCATCACCATCAGCGGGAAGCACTACGCCAACGCCGTTCCCGATGAACTCTTCGAGCGTGCCGCCAAGACGCCCGCGACCTGCGCGCAGCGCCAGGCGCAGCGGAAGGCGTCGGATGGGGCCGGAAACGAGCAGAAACAGGGGAATGGCGCGGATCGCGCTGAAGCGCGGAACTCCGCAGATTTCCGGGACTTGCGGCTAGTTTCCGCAAGTCCCGGAGTTTCGGAAGAATGGAGCCGGGGGGAATCGAACCCCCGTCCCGAGACCGTCGGCCTGCCGCCTCTACGCGTGTGTTGGGTGATTTGATCTCGACCTCACGACCGCCACCCACGGCGTTCGCTCCGGTCCAGCTCCCGGAGTTTTCTCACCATCGCGCCCGGTTGCACCGCGCGACGGCCAGCCCGATGTCTTCAATCCCCGCACCATCAGGCGTCATGCGGGGATTGCGAGGCCTGTATTAGGCCGCGAGAGCGTAGGGACGCTCAGCAATTATTTTTTGCATACTTTTTACCAGGCCAGCATGCTCCTGGACGCGCCACGACAAGCGTTCCCGATCCGGTCGAATCCATTTCGGCCCCAAAAACAAGTGATCCAGTGGCAATGTGGTCGAGTGGCACAGTGGTCGAGTGACGAAGTGAAAGACACCGCTCCGTCTCGTGCTACGGACCCGTCTCCGGGTCCGTGCTCAAACGTGATCCTTCCGTGCCACCGACCGTGCTTAACGATCGATGCCCATCGATAAAAACTCATTCCGCGAGCACGGGTTGTCAAAGAGCGGCCTCATTCTACGCGCGCCGCTACTCCGCCCTCTTCACCACCAGCTTCTCGCCCTTCTTTCCTGCCAGCTTGAGCGCCTCGCCCGCCGCCGCAGCCCGATTCCCGCACGAAATCCGCACCCTCGCCCGCACCACGATCTCTCCGTCCACGTCGGGCGTCAGCGTCGCGCCCTCCAGCCTCCCATCCTTCCACGCGATATCCACCGTCACCGCCCCGCGCGCCCGCAGCCCCTTCACGCTCCCGTCCTTCCACGCGCCGGGCAGCGCGGGCAGCAGTTCGATCACGCCCGTGTGGCTCTGGATCAGCATCTCCGCCACGCCCGCCGTCGCGCCGAAGTTCCCGTCGATCTGGAACGGCGGGTGGGTGTCGTACCCCTTGGGCTTCTGCGACGCTTCGTGGCGGACACGCCCCCCTCCCTTCGGCCCCTCGCCCGCCCCCCGCCGGCCCACCGCCCGGATGCCCCGCCGCAGGAGGGCGAGGAAGTGGGCCTCGCCCGACCCGGCCCGCGTGACACCGTTCACCCCGACGCAGAAGGAGACGACCTCGTGACCGCGTGCCCAACGCTGCGGCAGGAGGGCGAAGTGCGAGACCGGCGCCCCCCGGCGATCGACGCTCTCCTGGATGGCCGGGCCGGCCGGGTTCTGCTCGTACAACCACGGGAGGTAATCGGGGTTGCGGAAGCACTCCCGGTCCGGGTGCTCGGCGGCCAGCAGCGCCGCCGTCGCGTCGAGGCCGCTCACGCGTTCGCCCCGACCGGCTCCTCGGGACGGTGCGGGCGGCCGGGGGTGGGCGGCGTCGAGTCGTCCGGAGCGCCCTTCGCGCCCGGGCGACCTGCGGCTCCCGTGTTCTTCACCGGCCGCCGGGCCCAGCGCCATCCGGCGTCGAGGGCGATGCCGGCCAGCACCACGAGTCCCAGGTCGACCGGATACCGGTACCGGGTGACACCGATCGCCACCGCAGCGGTGAAGGTCACGAGGAGGGCGAGGCTGATGAACGGCAGGATGGGGACACCGCGACGGCGCAGCACCACCAGACCCGCGATGCCCAGCGCGAGCAGCTCGTAGTAGAGGATCAGCCCGACCGTCGACACCGTCCGGCCCCGACCCTCGACGATGGTGTCGAGATCGATGCTCTGGCCGGGCCGGTAGACCCCCCAGATCCGCCCGACCCGTGCCGCCGACACCACGGCTGCCCGGCCCGGACGGGCCTCGATGTAATCGAGGCCACGCCGCATGCCGGTGTTTGCGGCGACGGACTCGTCCCCGTCGCCGAGGAACTCGAGGCCTTGTTGCGCGACCACCTCCATGTCGGGGTCGCGCTCGCCGGACTCGGGGATGTCCTCCTTGCTCGGGAAGGCGCAGCCCCCGCTCCAGTAGCCGAGCAGCGGGCCGTCGTAGGTCTGGTCGCAGTTGGCCTGGGGCAGCACGCCGGCGGCGCCATAGGACAAGAAGACCGGCTCGTCGAAGCGCGCGAGGTTGTGCAGGATCCACGGGCTGACGACGACGCCGTACGCGAGGCCGGCGGCGATGACGAGCGCGAGCCGCTTCCGCCAGGCCAGCGCGGGAACGAGCAGAGCGAGCGGGAGCGCCAGGAACAACAGGAGGTTCGAGGCCTCCGCCCTGGTGAGCGCCGCGAGCGCGATGGCGGCGCCCAGCACGGCGCCCCGGCGCCAGGTGGGCTCGTCGTAGACGCGGTAGGCGGCGAACAGCACGAGCACGATGGCCACGCCGTAGAGCGGCTCCGAGAGGATCAGGCCCTCGTTCACCCACAACAGGGGGTACACCGTGGCGAGGACGGCGACGATGAGGCCGGCGCGGTCGCCGCGGCCCACACCTCCGGCCAGGCGCCGGGCCAGCAGTCCCACGAGCGCCACCATCGCGGCCCCGGCGAAGCACGAGACCACCCGGTGGGCCAACGGGCTGTCGAAGCCGAGGACCGAGGGCACGGCCAGGAAGACCGAGTAGAGCGGCGGAT
The DNA here is from genome assembly GCA_937864275.1 of uncultured Dehalococcoidia bacterium. Classification (GTDB taxonomy): domain Bacteria; phylum Chloroflexota; class Dehalococcoidia; order Tepidiformales; family Tepidiformaceae; genus Amarobacter. The sequence continues at coordinate 1,787 of CALMIW010000225.1, read as the reverse complement.
GGTGGGCGGCCTGGACGTTCACGTCGGCGTACAGCCACACGATGGGGCTGATGAAGCCGTCTCCCTGGCTGAGCGCCACCGCCTGGTGGTGGAAGTAGAACCCGTCGCCACGGGGAGCGTCGTTGCCGTGCACACCGACGGCGTAGGCGAGACGCGCCACGAGGGCCACGCCGGTGACGATGGCCAGCCGGACGTCGAAGCGTCGGAGTCCCTCAGCCACGTGCCGGCTCGGGCGCGTCGGACGCAGAGGGCGACTCGTCGACGGACACCGCGGTTCGGCCGCGGCCACCCGGCGGGTGGCGACGGGTGCGCCACCAGGTGACGCACTGGTCGGCCACGACCCCCGCGAGGACGGCCAAGGCCACCTCGAGGGGGACACGGTACCGGGTCACGGGGATGGCGACGGCGGCGACGGTGGTGACGAGCACCGCCATGGAGACGAGCGGGAGGATCGGCACCTTGCGCTTGCGGAGTAGCCAGAGCCCGACCGCGGACACCGCCACCAGCTCGTAGAAGGTGATCAGGGCGGTGCGCGACACCCACAACGGGCGGCCCTCGCCGACCGCGTCGATGCGGACCTGCTGGCCCGGGCGGAACAGGCCCCACATGCGACCGACGCGTGCCGCCATCACCACGGGCAGGCGGCCCCGGTGCTCGCTGATGTACTCCACGCCCAACTCCTGGCCGAGCTTCGCGGCGTCGGACTCGTCGCCGAACTGCTCGGCGTAGATCTCGGCACACCTCGCCGGGGTGCGCAGGCACTGCTGCGCCGACGGCCCGATGGTCTCGTCGAGGAACGAGCACTCGGGATGCCAGTAGCCGAGGTACTCGCCCGAGTACGTCTGGTCGCAGTTCGCCTGGGTGAGCACGCCGGCGAGCCCGTAGGACAAGGTGACCGGCTGGTTGAAGCGGTGGAGGTTGTGGCCGACCCAGGGCGCCATCACGAACGCCCCCGTGGCCAGCACCACGGCGATGAGCACGCCCCGGCCGACCCGGTCCACGCGTCGACACAGCCAGATCAAGGGGATGGCTGGGAGAGCGGGAGGGGGTGGTGGGCCCAGAGGTGGGGGTAGGGCGCGGCGCCCGCGGCGGCGAGCAGGCCGGCCCGCTCCCCCGCCACGCGGCGACCGACCAGACCGACCACGACGACCATCGCCGCCCCGAGCAGGCACGAGGCGAGGCGCAGGGACTGGGGGCTGGTGCCGACGATCTTCGACATGAAGGCCAGGTAGACCACGTAGAGCGGCGGGTGGTGGGCGGCCTGGAGCTTCAGGTCGAACGCCTGCAGGAGGATCGGGTCGATGAAGCCGACCCCGTCACCCACCGCGCGCGCCTGCCCGTAGAAGTACACCGCATCGCCCGTGGGGGCGTCGTTGCCGCGCTGCCAGAGGGTGTAGCCGGCCCGCAGCGCGAACGCGCCGACGCCGATGAGCGCGAGCCAGACGCGGAACGTGAGTCGGGTCCACGCTCGCACGGGAGGCGATGCTACTGCCGTCGCCGTCGTGTCCCCAGGTGCCGTCACCGTCGCCTTCAGCCGGCCCCGGGCCCGGTGGCCGCGGCGCTGGTCGTGGTCGGCGCACCACCGCCCGCCGGAGTGGTCGTGGTGGTGGCGGTCCCCCCGGTGTCGCGCCCGCCCTGGCCGGCCACCTTCACGGGCAGGAGATCTCCCAGGTCGGGCCGGTCGGGATAGCTCGCCAGGAGGGCGCCCAATTGACCCCGGAGGGCATCCTGTTCGGCGGTGATGAACGGTGGGTTGTTGATGATGTAGGCGAACGTCAGCTGCTCGC
>CALMIW010000224.1 GCA_937864275.1 uncultured Dehalococcoidia bacterium | reverse complement strand
TGCTGAACACTCCGATGATGGAACCGAGCCGTTGTCGCTCGATGAGCTTCGACGTCAAGGCGGACCGGTCCTCGGCCGCCTCCAAGCAGCGCTCGTCAGCGCAGACTCCGGGATCGAACTCACCGCCGGCACCGTCTTCGAACTGATGGATGTCGACGCGAAACGCCCTGTCGAAGTGCTGGGCCTCTTGCATCTCCTCGCTCGCGCAGCCGTGCTTTCTGACGCTGAGGACCGCGAACCAGTCGAAACGCACCGCACCGACGGAACCAGCCGTAGGTTCGCCATCCCACGAGTCACGCTCAATCGCGAACGCGTCGGACGCATCGCTGAAGTTGAAGTCGGATGACTGCCCTCGGAAATGACGACGCCACCGTCGCGCAGGACCACCACGGCGGCGATAACCATCGGGATGACGTTGACGCGTCCGTCAACAGCGACGATCCCCTTGACGAACAGGTCATCGACATCGGCATGGATGGCGTTGACGGCTACGGCGATTACGTGATCGATCGATCGTCGGTGGCATTGTTTTCCGGTGACGAGGGCGGGCTGACCCGAGAGCAGCGTGACTGCCTCGTCTACCTGCTGAAGAACCACTACCTGAGCCACGATCAGAAGCCCGCCATGTGGCAGACCCTCATGGAGCACCGGTCGGTCCTCTGTGCCCGGCTCAACGACCTGTACCTCACCCTTCACGTTGACCTCGAAGGTCAGGTCGCCTACAAGCGCCAAGCTGTCCCCGACTATGGCGGGGTGAACTTTCCGACGCTGCTGCACGACCGCGCCTACAACCGAGAACAGACCATCCTTCTCGTATATCTACGCGAGCGACTCCACCAACAACGAGCAACCGACGGAGGCCAGGTTCTCGTCGACCGCGAAGACATGATCGATCGTGTCGCCGAGTTCAGGGCCAATGACGACACGGACGTGTACGGCGCACAGAGGCGGGCAGAGAACTCAATCGACGCGTTGAAGTCGATGGGGGTTCTGCACGGAAGCGCTGACGGCGAACGATTTACGATCTCACCTGTCCTCGACTCCCTCATGCCTCTCCCGCGGCTCCAGGCGCTCCTTGAATGGCTCCGCGCTGAAACGGGCGAAGCCGAATCAGCCACCACTAACGACCAGGGGAGTGGGACGGCGTGAGCCAGCAGGAAGCATTCGGTGGCCCCGAGTTCGCCCAGACACAGTGGCGGGCCCAGTCGATGCAGCTCATCAACTGGGGTGGCTTCCAGGGGCCGAACACGATCGAACTGTCAACCGAGACGACTTTGCTGACCGGAGCGTCCGGTACCGGCAAAAGTACGATCCTGGACGCCTATCTTGCGCTGATGATGGATTCGAACACCCCGTTTAACGGGGCATCCAACGACGCGGCACGAGGACGCGCCCGTGGTGCAACCCAACGCAGCCTTCTCACATATTTGCGCGGCAAGCTCGATGACGTCCGCACCGACGGCGAGGCAACCGAACGGATCCTTCGCGGGGCTAAGGCCGCCACATGGGGAGGGATAGCGGTCACGTTTCTTAACGATAACGGTGACCACTACACCGTCGGGCGGCTCTACTACGTGCCCCGTTCCGCTTCCCGAGACGGCGACATCACGAAGCGGATGTGGTCCATTCCCGGCGCCGTCGACCTGAAGGAGTTCGAACTGCTCGCTGCTGAGAAGTTTGAGAAGAAAGCTCTCCGGGCACGGTACCTGCAGATTCAGGTGCATGACACTTACGAAGCGTTCGCTGCGATGCTTCAGACCAGGCTCGGGATCGGAACCCATGGTGACCCGTCGAGCGCGCTGCGGCTCCTGACCCGGATCCAAGCTGGGAAACCCGTCGCCGCTGTCGACGATCTGTATAAGCAGATGGTTCTCGAAACGCCGTCAACATTTGCAGCGGCCGACAGTGCGATCGACCACTTCAGGGACCTCGAAGCCGCTTACCAGGAGATGGTCGAATCCGCTGAGCAGGAAGCGATCCTTGCCCCGATCGGCGATCTTTGGCGTGACTACCAGGTGGCGACCGGTGAGATCGATCGGATCGACACCTACCGTCTGAAAGAGCCTGAGTCGCCGTTTGCCCACTGGGCGGACTGCTTCGAGAGGACTCTGATCGGCGGCGCTGTAGAGGTGAACAGAGACCAACGGGCCATCCAAGAACGAACGGCTCGTGACGCGAAGAAGGATGAGAACGAATATGGCGATCTCGTGTCTGCGTACGAGGCCGCGATCGACGCAGCGGGCGGTCTGGAGATCACCAATCTCGACAAGACGATCGCTGAGCTCGAAGCCCTTCACCAGGACACGGTCAACGCACGAGATCGCTTCGACGACCAAACCGAGATCCTGGAACAGGCCAACTCAACCAGCGAGGAGTTCGCCACATCCCAAGAGTCTGCAAGGTCGTTCGTTGAGGTCATCTACGACGAGACAGAAGCCGGACTAACCACCGAAAGTGGTGAGATACAGAAGCGCATCGCCCTTCTTGAGCACGAGATTGAAGAACTGACCAAGGACCGCGAATCTCTCCGAGGGCGAACAGGGCAGATCCCCCGACACCTCCATGAACAGCGCGTCCAAGCGGCTCAGGCTGCCGGGCTGACTCCTGACGATCTGCCGTTCGTCGCGGAATTGATCGATATACCGGTCGAGCATGCCGGATGGCGCACCGCAGCCGAGGTCGTATTCGGTCACGTCGCAAGGATCATGCTCGTTAATGAGACGCACCGGGACACGCTGTCCCGAGTCATCGACAGCATGCGTTGGGTCAAACGTGTCCAGTTCCAAGGGGTCGACCTTGAGCCGTTTACGCCGCAGAAGCCAGACCCCGCGATGCTCTCCGGGAAGCTCATCTACAAGGACTCCCCGTTCACCACGTGGATCCACAGCCGTCTGACCACAGATGGCACCGACGCGTTGTGCGTTGAGTCGGTGGGCGAACTCAACGGGAATAGCCAACGGGTCACCAGGTCGGGACAGGTACGTCACGGCCGACGTGGTGCGCACGGCGGCGTCAGCGACCCCATCATCGGATTCGATAACACTGCGCGACTTGAAGCCATCGAACGGCAGCTCGTTGAGCTCGCCGATCGGCAAAGGGCAGCGCAGGACGACCTGAGCGAGATCAACCGACGACGAGCGCACCTAACCAAGCTGCGCGACGCTCACCGGTCCATACTCGCAACCGACTGGGCCACAATCGATCACGCCACAGTGCAGGAACGCATCGATAGGAACGTGCGGCGCAAAGCCGAGATCCTCGACGCGAACGTTGAGTTGCAGCAGCTCGAAAGGGATCGGTCGGCAGCAGACAAGGAACGCGAGAACGCCGCCAGGAAGCACTACGGCGCCATGCACATAATCGAAGAGCTCGATGAGCAGCACACCGGGCTCACGACGCGTGACAACGAACTCGCTGTTCGCGCCACGACGCTCGAAGCGTCAGGGCACGTCGCGACCGAAGAGCAAGCGCTGGCGCTCGCCGAGCGGTTCGGGGCCGTCGCAGACGCGACCGGTTACAGTCCGGCCCAGTTCGCCAACGGTCTTGCTCGACTCCTCGAAGCCCTTGACAAAGATCGCAGCTCTGCAGTCACCCGTGCACGATCTGTGGCCGGAAACCTCGAACAGATCTTCGAGCGGTTCAACGAGAAGTGGCCGAACCCGAACCTCGGAATCAGCATCGACTCGTACCCCGACTACCTCCGAGTCCGTGAGGAGATCACCGCATCTGGGCTCCACGAACGTCGCCAGACCTGGATCCGGAAGCTGGCCGAATGGACAGGTGAAGACCTTGTGCCACTCAATGGCGAGTTCGACAACGCGATCGAAGACATCGAAGACCGGCTCGCCCCAGTCAATAAGATCCTCGAATCGCTTGACTTTGGTGCGCATCGGGACCGGCTCCGCATCGAGCTTCGCAAACTCACCCAGGACAGGCAGGCTGCGTTCCGGCGGGAGCTCCGCGAACTCTCGTCCGGGGCCACTAGCGAGCTCACATTGGAGCAGGCCGAGGCGAAGTTCAAGCGGCTCCAAGCGTTCATGGGCGCAATCCAGAAGTCTGACGAGAAGAGCCGCGACTACCACCTTGACGTCCGCAAGCACATCGAACTATCCGCATCCGTGGTTACCGCCGACGGGTCCGTGCGGGCGGAGTACACATCACTCGGGGAGAAATCTGGGGGCGAAACCCAGGAACTCGTCGCGTTCATCGTCGGCTCCGCGTTGCGGTTCCAGCTCGGTGACGAAACGAAGACCCGGCCCCGGTTCGCGCCCGTGTTCCTTGACGAAGGGTTCGTCAAAGCTGACTCCGAGTTCGCCGGCCGCGGTGTACGTGCCTGGCAAGGACTTGGGTTCCAGCTGATCGTCGCAGCCCCATTCGACAAGGTGACCGCCCTCGAACCGCACGTTGAACAGATTCTTGCGGTCACAAAGAGCCCGACTACCGGACACGCCCGCGTCGATGACATCACCGACCAGGTCACGACCCTTGTGGGAAACTCGTGAAGACAGTGGCTGACCTCGAGATGACGATCGAACGGCGGCTCACCAGGACATGGCACCGTGACATCGGAGGAGCCGAAGCGAACTGGCCATACCAGATCAGCCTCGGCCAGCCGACATCAGTGGAGCTCGAAGCCGACTTCGCCATCTGGTCTCGCCAAACGGCGGTCATCCGTGACTGGGCACTCCGCCACGAGACAACCGTCGGGTTCCGTGACCGACGGGTACACGGCACCACCCAGCCGTTCCCGATCACCGTCACCGTCCCTGACATCGCTACAGCCGCTGAGATCTGTGGTCCCGAATGGGTCCAACGTGTTGCGCGCAACGAGATCCGGATCAACGAGCTCCGCGAACGGTTCCCATGCTGTACGGAGCACCCAAAGGTGCTGCGTCTCGTCGACAGCTACACGGACCTCGACTTCGGACTCCTCCTCGACGTCGCCGCCTGGTTCAACGTCAACAGCGCGGTGGGCATGACCCCACGGCAGGTGCCGGTTCCCGGGGTACACGCAAAATGGCTGAACACTCACGGTCCAGCGCTCGAAACGCTCATCGGTCGGTCGCTTGAGCTGGCACGCCGGCATCCAGCACGTATCCACTTCACGTACCTCGACCCAGTCCACCTCACTAACGGTGGTCGACGACACGACTCCGCAAGCGTCGGCGACACGATGACCCCCGCATACCGGCCAGACGTCGTGATCATCGTCGAGAACAAGGACACCGCTATCCACTTCCCGGCTGTACCAGGTGGGATAGCAGTCGAAGGTGACGGGTTCGGAGGCTCGACTGCGGCAGCCTTCGACTGGATTGCTAGAGCCCCGGCTCTCTACTACTGGGGTGACATCGACGCCGAAGGGTTCGAGATCCTTGCTGGGTACCGCCGTGACGGGTTGGCCGTCACCAGCATCCTCATGACCTCCGACACCTACGAGGCCTACGCGGCTTGGGGAACCAACACTCTTCCTAACGGAGAGCGGATCCGTCGCCGCCAGCCGAAGGACCTACCCGATCTCACCGCGGAGGAGCGACTCGCCTATCACGCTGTCTGTCAGCCTTCCGATGGACTCCCGCTGCGAGTTGAGCAGGAGAGGATCCCTCTCGACGTAGCAGCCGTCTGCCTGTCTACCGCAGAGCGACCGTAATCCTCCTTGCCAAGGATGCGACTGCCAGCCGGTTCATCCGCGGCTACTGATCGCCGTCGAATTTTGGGCGCCTCAAGTGCAGTGGACGTAGACCAACTCGACATCGAGCTTGGCGGTCGGGTCCCCGGTCGCACTCCAGGCTGTCCACGATGACCTCGACAGCTCTCGACCAGTGGCGGACCTCGGGTCTGGGAAGTCTCGCCGAACTCGGAGGAGTGTACGCAACCCTCACCGACCCCGTACCTGGCCGCAAGCGGGGAACCAACCAACTCAACCGAAGCCTGTTCGTGGCGTTGGTCGCCCAGTTCCAGAGCTATTGCCGAGACCTCCACGACATCGCTGCGAGGATTCACGTTGACGCGGCCATCCCCGGTCAGGGGTAGACGCCCCACCTCCTGATCCGCCAGGGTCCGAAGCTCAAGAACCCACGACCCGCGACGGTCAACGCTCGGCTGTGACCTCGGGCGCCTCGGCTTCGGCCTCATCGGCGATCCCAAGGCCACCCGCCCTGCGACGGTTGAGCAGCTCGATTTGCTTGACCCGCTCGGCGCCCCCCGCAACGCCCTCGG
>CALMIW010000223.1 GCA_937864275.1 uncultured Dehalococcoidia bacterium | reverse complement strand
AACTCCGCCGGATCGAATGAGCGTTTGAGTACCGCGCGGATGCGTGCGACGAGTTCGCGGGGGCTGAACGGCTTCGCCAGGTAGTCATCCGCGCCGACTTCGAAGCCGGCGATCCTGTCCATCTCATCACCGCGGGCAGTCAGCATGATGACCGGCACGGGTGCGACGGCGCGGATCTCTCGGCAGACATCCATACCGCCCACCTTCGGGAGCATGAGGTCGAGGACCACGAGATGGGGGCGATTTTCGCGAAACGCGGCCAGTGCCAATTCGCCGTCAGATGCGGTGGAGACGGAGAACCCCTCGCGAGCGAGGTAGCGCCCAACCACTTCCACAACCATCGGCTCGTCGTCGACAACCAGCACCCTCGCGCCGTTCACCGGCCTGCCTGCCTTCCATGGCTGAGGACGCCACCGATTGCCCCGCCCCCGAGCATGCCGCAGAGGATTGCCGGCCACGCGAACAGCCAGGTGCTGACGAGCACGGCGTCGCTCGATGGGCCCCGGGCGAAGAGCCACGCCGTGTAGACGGACAGCATGCCGCCAGCCGCTGCGGCACCAGCTGCCGCGCCGATCATCCGTGCACTCAGACTTCGCAAGCCGACTCTCCCAAGGACGGACAGGATGCGCCATCCAGCGCGAAAGGAGCCGGAAAGGGTGCCGCTAACCTTCGAGGTGCCGCCGGCGCGGTGGCGGTAGCTAGTTTCTACCTCGGCAATCGCGAGTTTTCTCCTGGCGGCACCGGCGAGAAGCTCCACCGTCCACCCGTAGGTCATTTCCGAGGGCTCGATCGTTACGACGGCTTCGCGGGTGACGGCTTTCAAGGGCGAAAGGTCTTTCAGCCGCCTGCCAGTCCAGAGCCCGATGAGCGTCCCGCTCAGCCAGTTGCCAAGCCGCGCGGCGGGAGCGATGGAACCGGGCGCGACGCGCTCACCGGTTCGCACACCGATGGCCAGGGCTGCGCCGCCGTCGATCTCCGCGAGGAGCGCGGGGATGTCCTCGGGACAGTCGCTTCCGTCCGCATCCATGAAGACGAACACGTCGCAGGTGGCAGCAGCCGTCACACCGGCCATACAGGCGCGGCCGTAACCGGGCTCGGGCGCATGGATCACGCGGGCGCCGGCGGCTGCCGCCCGCATGGCTGTCGCATCGGTGCTTCCGTTGTCCACAACAATGATCTCACCGTGAAAGTACTGCCGAGCTTCACGCACCACTGCTTCGATACACTCCGCCTCGTCGCGCGCCGGGAGGATGAGCGCGGCGTTCAATCAATCCTCCGAAACACTTCAACGCCGTCCGCGGAAAAGACGAGTTCGGCGGTATGGCGCACCTCTTCCAGCCTGTCATCGAAGCCCGCTGCCAGAGACTGGGAACTCCGGAACCCGTACCGGTCTACCACCACCCAATCCGCCTTGAGCGCGTAGCCGGGAAACTCGTGCGCTTGCCGCCGTTGAGAGAGACGCGGCAGCAAGCCCGACTGAGCCGAGACCGACACGTCCTCGCCGGCAGGGATGAGCGCGAGCGCGCTCTGAAGCGCCTCGGTGTGCTGGGCGGTTGGCCGCTCGTTGTGGCCGGCGCCGAGCGGGTTCAATGCCAGCATCGCCAGCACAGGTGGGCCTGCCAGACCGAGCCCCAGGAGCGGGCCAGGCACCGTCTGCCGCAGCGCTTGGGCCCCGAGGAGGCTGAGGATTACGGCGGCAGGGACCAGTTCAACTGCGTAGTGCAGTTCGAGTCGCCGCTGAGGCTCGTGGTTCGACAAGAGCGCAAGCCCGATTCCCGGCGTCAGCCAGATCAAGCTGAGTGGACGCCTCACGGCGAGCGCCGCCGCGACCGACAGGAACAGGCCGGCTGTCCACAACTGGTCGGGGTGGAGCGCCACCTGCGCTGCACGAAGGGGAGCGCGCAGGGTCTCGACGATGACCCCGAAGCCGCTGGTGCTCGGGAGCAGGTAACCATACCTGGCCACCAGGTCGCTGCTTTCGCCGCCACCTTCGAGGACCCCGCCCTGCGGGACGGGGCCTTCTTCGCGGGCGCCGTGCCGTCAGACCCCGACGCCACCGGGATCACCGGCTTGACGGTGCGAGCCGGTGCGGCGGCA
>CALMIW010000222.1 GCA_937864275.1 uncultured Dehalococcoidia bacterium | reverse complement strand
GTCTAGCCGTTCGGTTACGGGCCTGGAGGGGTCGGTGAGGGCGTTTCCCGCAGCGGACAAGGGGTCCTGTCCCCGGACCAGGTTCGCCGCGAAGTCGCGCACGATCTTGCTCCCGCCCGGGAGCGCTGTGATCGCATCCGCGGCGGCCTGGCGGGGAATATCGCCCAGCGCCTGGTTGTAGTCATGCCGTGTGATCTGCTTCTCTCGCTCGGCCCGGTCGGTGATTCCCTGGCTGAGCGCCTCGAGCCGCTGCTGCTCCTGCTGGTACGGCGCCGGGTCCAGCCAACCGCGCTCCTCCTGGTAGTCCCTCACCTGTTGCGTCGTCTGCACCGCGGCAAGGTCCTCGTCGCGGTTTCTCGTGATTTCCGTGTACTCCGCTCTCCGGTGGATGTTGTTGCCAATCAGCCGGGCGCCAGCCTTCACCGCCACGTAGACGAGCGGGGAGAACGCATGCGAACTGCCCGGCGCTACCAGGCTGCCGGCCGTCCCGGCCAGCACCACTGCCGCGAGCACGGCCGAGGCGAGCTTCATCCGGCGGCGCGGTCCCGGGGTGCTCATTGTCCGCTCCCGCTTTCGAGAGGGTACGTCTCCACCAGCGAGAGTCCTTCTTCGTCGAAGGCGACCATCAGCTGCTCGCCGTAGTAGGCCCACGCCTTTTCGCCATAGGCCTCGGGAAGGTCCGTCCGCGAGAACGCGTCGGGCTCGGTCACGAGCTGCCGCACGTCGTCCCAGTCCATGTCTCGCCGGAAGTCCGCGGGATCGTACTGCCGCGGGAGGATCGCGAGTGGCGCCACGTCGTCGATTGGCATGTTCGAAAGCAAGTCTCCGTCCGCGAACTCGAACGCCGTCTGGATGTCGAAGTAGAACCAGGTTTCGTAGCGGACGATCCGTTCGCTCTTGCCGCCCTCGTCCTGCTCGAAGGAGATCGCGAACGCGTCCGGCAGGCCCATCAGCGACTCGACCTGGTCGCGGTCCGTCTCCCCCGTCGCTTTCGGCATGGAGTCCGCGACTTTCTGCAGGTCGGTCACCACTGCCCGGTCGATCCGAGCAGGCTCGGCAAACTTCAGGGTCGGCCCGGCCGCCCCGTTGTCGTCGACGTCACCGCCGCCGCGCAAAAGGAAGAAGCTGCCGGCGGCCACGAGTGCCGCCACCCCCAGGCCAATGGCTGCGATGAGCGGTCTGGAGAGCCATGCCCGGGCTCCGGGAGCGACCGGGGCGCGAAGCGACTGCCCGCATTTCGCGCAGAACTCGGCTCCCGGCCGGTGCCCCGCGCCGCACTTCGGACAGCGGTCCGGGATGAGATGGGTCCCACAGGCGATGCAATACTCGACGTCAGGATCGTTCGCCGCTCCACATGCCGGGCATGCGTATTGTTCCGCCATCTCCATTCCCCCGCGCTCACGGAGAAGGCTACTGGCGTTTCTGGGGGCTCCGCAGTGTCCGGCCGGGCCACGTGTTGGGGTCGTGCGGGATCAATCCGCGCGATCGCGGTCTTTAGAACACGTCGAACAGGTTGAACCGCGGCCCGTCTTTGCAGCACAGCTTCACGCCGTGGTGCTTCGTAAAGATCGCGCAGCCGTAGCACATTCCCCAGCCGCAGGGCATGTTCTCTTCCATCAGGATCTCCGGGAACTGCCGCCGCCCGTTGTTCCTCAGCACATCGGCCAGCGATTGGAACATCGGGTTCGGTCCACAGGCGTAGATCCGGTTCGCCCACTCCTGGTACTTGCCCAGGTGCTGCGTCACAAAGCCCTTCGCGCCAATCGAGCCGTCCTCGGTCGACACGATGTACTCGACTTCTTTTGGCCATTCCGATGCTGCGAGCAGGTGCCGTGCGGTACGGCCGCCCATCATCGCCACCACCTGGTGGCCCGCCTTGATTGCGCGTTCGGCCGTATCCACGAGCGGGGCGATGCCGACGCCGCCGCCCACCAGCAGGAGGTTCGCCGCGGTATCGGGAAAGGTGAAGCCGTTGCCGAGCGGCCCGTACATCCGGACCGGAGCCCCCGGAGGCTGCTGGCTGAGCCATCGCGTTCCCCGGCCCACGAGCGCGTACAACAGCGCGAACCGCTCACCGTCGATCCGGTAGTAGCTGAATGCGCGAGCGAACATCGGGTCGGTGCCTTCGGCGCTGCAATGCACCATAACGAACTGGCCCGCCTCCACGCCGCGCGTCAGCGCCGGCGCGTGGAACCAGGTGATGAACGCCCCGTCCCAGGCCGGCTCCGTCGAAATGATGCGCGCTTCTTCGATGTTCACTCGACGTACTCGCGCAGCGTGGCGATCTCGTACTCGGATGCGCTCGCCAGTGCCTGGACCGCCGCCCGCATGGTGTCGATCGACGTGAAGCACGAGATGCGTTTCTCCGCCGCCGCCCGGCGGATGTGGAAGCCGTCGCGCAGCGAACCGGTGAACCGGTTCTCCGATGTGTTCAGGACGCAGTTCACCGACCCGTCCATGATGACGTCGACCACGTTCGGGTGCTGCCCCGAGAGGACCTTGGTCACCGTGGTGACGGGCAGGTCCAGCGCCTCGATCATCTTCGCCGTGCCCTCGGTCGCGTAGAGCCGGAACCCGGAAGTCACCATCTGCCGGATGAGCGGCAGCGCGTCCGCCTTCGTCCGGTCGCTGATGCTCAGGAGGATGCTGTTGCCCGGCTTCAACGCCAGGTCCGACGCCATCAGCGTCTTCGCCAGCGCCGCCTCGAACGTCCGGTCGATGCCCATCACCTCACCGGTGCTCTTCATCTCCGGGCCGAGGTACGTGTCCACGCCCGTCAGCTTCGACATCGAGAAGACGGGCGCCTTGATTGCCACGAGATTGCGCTCCGGCCACAGCCCGTCGGGGTATCCCTGCGCCGCGATCTTCTTGCCGATCATCGCGCCAACCGCGAGCTGCACCATCGGCACGCCCGTCACCTTGGAGAGGAACGGCACCGTCCGGCTCGCGCGCGGGTTCACTTCGAGCACGAACACCCGCGGGCCCTCGCCCGGGATGCGCGGCAGCACCACATACTGGATGTTCGTCAGGCCGATGGCCCCGAGCCCGAGGACGATCCGGCGCGTGTAGTCGACGATGGTCTCGCGCTCCGCCTCGTCCAGGTGCCGCGGCGGATACACCGCCATCGAGTCGCCGGAATGCACCCCCGCCTTCTCGATGTGCTCCATGATCCCGGGGATGAGAACCGTCTCGCCGTCGCAGATCGCGTCGACTTCGACTTCCGCGCCCTCCAGGAACTTGTCGATGAGGATCGGCTTCCCCTGTGCCACTTCGGCGGCCTGCGCGACGAAGGTCACGAGCTCCGTCGCGTTCTGGACGATCTCCATCGCCCGCCCCCCGAGCACGTAGGAAGGCCGCACCAGCACCGGATAGCCGATGGTCTGGGCCGTTTTCATCGCGTCTTCGAGCGTGAGGATCGCCGCTCCCGGCGGCTGGGGTACGCCCAGGTCCTGCAGGAAGCGCTCGAACAGCCGCCGGTCCTCGGCCGTGTCGATAGTCTCGGCGCTCGAACCGATGATCGGCAGGCTCGCCCGC
>CALMIW010000221.1 GCA_937864275.1 uncultured Dehalococcoidia bacterium | reverse complement strand
CGCGTTCTTGCCAGGGCGGCGGCTGCGCTTGCGGCCACCGTCGCCGCGACCTGGCTCTACGCCTGTCACGCACCGTTCGAATCTCCTGAGTCGAAGATGACCGTGCCCGGGACGGTTGTGCTCGACGCGAACGGCGTCATCCTTCAGCGCGACGGCGCCGACGGCTTCCGCATCCCTGTGTCCCTGGACCGCGTCGCACCCATCGCCCGAGAAGCAACCATCGCCGCGGAAGACCAGCGGTTCGCCACCCACATTGGCGTGGACCCTATCGCGATGGCCCGGGTGCTGCTCGGGTTCCGCGACCACCGTTCCGGCGCCTCGACCATCAGCCAGCAACTCGCGCGACGACTGTACCTGGACGGAGGAGGCGGGCCGCCGCCCGTCCGGAAGAGCCGCGAGTCGCTCATCGCCCTCCAACTCGAAGCCCACCGCTCGAAGGACGAGATCCTCGAGCTCTACCTGAACGAGGTGTACTACGGCCGTGGCGCCTATGGCATCGAGGCAGCCGCGCGAGTCTACTTCGGCGTCAGCGCCGCCAACCTGGACCTTGCCCGGGCCGCCTACCTTGCCGGCCTCCCGCAGTTGCCGTCTGTCTTCCAGGCCGGGGAGGACGGCCCGGCGCGCGAACGGCAGGCCTACGTCCTTTCGCGCCTGGTCGACGATGGCAGAGTGCCCCGCGCGGCCGCCGAGGCAGCGAAGCATGAGCCGCTCGCGCTGCTCCCTTCGCTCGAACCGGCGATCGCGAGCCAGTTCGTCGCCTACGCGCTGGACGAGCTCGCTCAGCTCCGGCCCGACCTGGCCGGGCGCAAGGGGTTGGTCATCGAAACGTCGCTCGACGCCGGCCTCCAGGTCGAAGCCGAACGGCTCGCCCGTCTCCAGATAGCGCGCCGTCAGGAGCGCAACGTCACGAATGCGGCCGTCGTCGTGCTCGATCCGCCGACAGGCGGCATCCTCGCGATGGTTGGCAGCATTGATGGCGACATCAATCTCGGTGTGAGCCCGAGGCAGCCGGGGTCGGCACTTAAGCCGTTCCTCTACGGGTCCGCCTTCGAACTTGGGTACACCCCCGCGACCCCACTGCTCGATGTCCCGACGACGTTCGTCGACGGTGCCGAGCAGTACTCCCCGCAGAACTACGACCGGACCTTCCGCGGCGTCGTTCCCCTGCGCACGGCACTCGGCTCGAGCCTGAACGTCCCGGCGGTGCAAACGCTGGAGTCCGTCGGCATCGACCGCTTCCTCGAAACGGCCCACCGGTTCGGGCTGACGACGCTGACGGATGCCGAACGCTACGGGCTGTCGCTCACCCTCGGCGGCGGCGAAGTCCGGCTCCTCGACCTCACGGGCGCCTACGCGGCGCTGGCTGCCGGGGGCGAACTGGCGAGGCCCTACGCGGTCGCCCGCGTGCGAGACGCCACGGGCGCGGTGCTCTACCAGCGTCCGGCTTCCGCGCCGCTGCGCGTCCTCTCGCCCGAAAACGCGTTCCTGCTCTCAGACATCCTCGCCGACGCCGATGCCCGAATTCCCGGCTTCGGCGAAGTCACCCCCTTCGACCTCCCCTTCGTCGCGGCGGCGAAAACGGGCAGGGCGACGGGCTTCCGGGACAACTGGCCCCTCGGCTACACCGGCTCGTTCGCGGTTGGCGTCTGGGTCGGCAACGCCGACGCCTCGCCGATGCGCGACGTCTCCGGGATCGACGGCGCCGGGCCGATCTGGCGCGACGTGATGCTCGCGGCTGCCATGACGCGCGAACCAACCTGGCGCGTTCGCCCGCCGGGAGTCGTCGAAGCAGCGGTCTGTTCGCCCACCGGCCTGCTTCCTGGCCCGGCCTGCCCTTACACGGTGCGCGAGCTCTTCACGGCCGGCGCCGTTCCAACCGCGACCGAGACCTACTACGTGCGCCAAGCCACCGGTGAGGTCGCGATCGACCCGCCACTGCGCGCCCGCGCCTGGGCGCTCGACGCGGGTCTGCTGCTGGCCAACGCCCCGTCTGGCGCTGCCGCGGATGTCCGCATCGTCTCCCCGGGCGACGGAAGCACGCTCTACCTGGCGCCCGAGCTCGCTTCCCAGGAAGTCGTCCTCCGTGCCAGCGCCGGGCCGGGAGCGCGGGAGGTCACCTTCAGCGTCGATGGCGTGGTCGCGGGCACCGTGTCTGCCGGCGATGCGCGCCTGGTGCATCCGCTGGGCGCCGGCCGTCACCAGGTCCAGGCGACCGCAACCTATAGCAACGGGACTACCGTCACAGCGACAAGCGCGTTCGAGGTGAAACCAAGATGAGCACCTCGACCCTCCCACAGACTCCCTGGCAGCGCCAGAAACGCTGGTTGCGCGACCACTTCGACACCCCGCTCAAGCGGACCGGCGCGGGCGCCGCCGTTGTGGCCGTCGTCGCCCTCATCGGCGGCCTCGCCTGGTCTGCCACGCGCGACGGCGACGGCGATGGTTCCGAATACGTCGACCCGCCCGGCTTCGTGCTCAGCCCCGAGGGCGACGATGTCCCTCGCCTGGCGCCCATCCGCGTGACCTTCGCCAGTGCTCCCGTGGAGAAGACCGCCGAGCGCCTCATGCGGCTCGAACCCGAAGTTTCCGGCACCTACGCCTGGCTGAGCGACCGCACAGTGCTCTTCCAACCGGACTACCCCGGCCTCCTTCGCGGCGGCGATTACACCGTAACCGTCCCGCCGCGGCCGGAAACGGGGCTCGAACAGGAAGTGAAGCGCTCGTTCACCGTGACCGGCCTCCTCACCGTCCAGCAGGCCATCCCGGGGAACGGCGATTCGGAAGTCCCAATCGAGGCGCCGATCCTCGTCCAGTTCAGCCGTTCAGTGGCGCCGCTGACGACGCTCTCAGCCCAGAGCACGGCGCCCGTGCTCGCGTTCGACCCGCCCCTGGAAGGCACCGGCGAGTGGCTCAATACCTCCATCTATCGCTTCGTTCCAAAGAGTCTGGAGCCCTTCACCACCTATAAGGTCGTCGTCCCGAAGGGTCTGACCTCCGCGGCGGATGGGGTGCTCAAGGACGACTACTCCTGGAGCTTCACTACCGTCAGTCCGGCGGTCGCCAAACTCACTCCCGACACCAATACCCAGTACGCCAGCCCGACCCAGGCGGTCCCGGTGGAGTTCAACCAGCCGATGGCGGAGTCAGCCGGGGCGGGCATCACGCTGAAGGCTCCCGACGGCACGCTCGTTTCGGGCACCGTCGCCTGGAACGCCGACCAGACCGTGGCGACGTTCACCCCGGCCGGCCGGCTCCAACACCTGGCTTCATACACCGCCACCGTCGCAAAGGGGCTCTCCGGAGCCAACGGCGGAACGACCGCGGAGGACCGCACCTCCACCTTCACGACCGTCGGGATCCCCTCCGTGGCATCCACCAACCCACACGACGGCGAGACCGCGGCCGAGCGCTACGGCGTCTGGTTCCGCTTCAGCAACCCCATGGACGCGGACTCTCTCGAGGGCAAGGTCTCCGTCACCGGCTTCAGCGCCGACGAGATCAGCGTCAACGTCCACGAAGTCGACATGTACATCGGCGTCTCGCTCCAGCCTTCGACGACCTACACGGTAACGTTGGCGCCGGGGGGCATGGACCGCTACGGCCAGGTGATGGGCGGACACACGTTCTCGTTCACCACCGGCCGGCTCCCATCGTCCGTCACGCTCGCCCTGCCCGGGTACAACTCCAGCGGCACCTATTCGGCCTCCACGGAGCCGATGCTCTACTTCCACGCGACCAACAGTTCAGTCGTGAACTTCGCGCTCCATCCCCTCACCGATTCCGAAGCCGCGATGCTGCTGCACCAAGGCAAGACCCGCTCGGACTGGGCGCCGTCGCAGAGCGCGTTGCGCACCTGGGCGGTCCCAGTCGAAAGCGAGTTGAACGAGATCTTTCTCGGTTCGACGTCGCTCTCGGGCGGCGGGCCGCTTCCCCGCGGCTATTACTACGTCCTCACGGGTGGCAGCTACGCCTCGTGGCTCGCGTTCGCCGTCGTCGATACGGTGATCGTCACCAAGCTCTCCGAGGACCAGTTGCTCGCCTGGGCCGTCGACCACGACACCGGCCAGCCGGTTTCGGGCGCGACGATCGCCGCGAGCGGCGAGGGCATCAGCCCCGCGAGCGCGACGACTGGTCCGGACGGCGTCGCCGTCTTCAGCGTCCCGGAGCAGCTCCCCACCTCGCGCATCGACCGGAGCTACCTCCTCAGCCTGCGCGAAGGCGGCCGGTTCGGTGTGGTCTCGACGCGTTGGCAGCAGGGCGCGTCGCCCTACCAGCTCAACCTGCCGACCGAGTACTACGCCCGCGAGTGGGTCGGGCAGGTCTACACGGACCGGCCGATCTACCGGCCCGGCGAGACCGTCGACTACAAGGGCATCGTCCGCGCCGACGACGACGCCCGGTACGCCCTCCCGCCGACGGAGCCGCCGCTCGACTTCGTGATGTTCAATTCGCGCGGCCAGGAAGTGAAGCGCGAGAACATCCGGACCAGCAGCTACGGCACCTTCGCCGGCAGTTTTGTCCTCCCTGCCGATGCCCCGGTGGGCGACTATTCCATCAGCATCCAGGTGCGGGGAGACGAAGACCAGGGTCGGTACAGCCCGATCACCGGAAACAGCTTCCTCGTCGCCGAGTTCCGCAAGCCCGAGTTCCAGGTCGAGGTGAGCGCGGGCGAGGCCGCGTACATCAACGGCGATTCGATCGACGTCACCACGAAGGCGAGCTTCTACTTCGGCGGCCCGGTCGCTGGCGCCGGGGTGGACTGGTCGGTGATGGCCTCACCCTACCGGCCGCCGATCGAGGGCTACGAACGCTACTCGTTCAGCGACTACGACTACTGGCGCACGGCCGTGAACGAGAACCCGGTCCGGGCCACCGGCGATGCCACCATCGGCCCGGATGGGGTGGCAGCCTTCAGCGTCCCGGCTGCCCTCCAGGCGAGCGAGGGCACGCAGCGCTTCACCATCTCCGCGACCGTGACCGATTCGAACGCGCAGGCGGTGGCCTCGAGCACGCAGGTCACCGTCCACGCCGCTGCCGTCGCGGCCGGCATCCGGCCCGCGGAGTACCTGGCACTCACCGGGGAACCCGCCGAGCTCCAGCTGGTGGCCGTGGACATGGACAGCAACACCAGGGCGGGCCAGCCAATCATCGTGCGCGTGTACGAACGCAAGTGGATCACCACCAAGACCCAGACCGCCGACGGCGCCCGCCGCTACATCAGCGAGCCGGTCGACACCCTCGTCGCGACGCTTCCC
>CALMIW010000220.1 GCA_937864275.1 uncultured Dehalococcoidia bacterium | reverse complement strand
GAAGCTCGATGTCGGGGAGCGCCGGAGGCGCGAATGCTTGGTGGGTGCCGGGCAGCAGGTTCACTACCGCCGCTGGTCGGCCGCCCCAAAATGTCAGCAAGGCGACGCGGCGGTCGGCGTCGATGGCGTCGAGGGCTCGGACGTCCTCGACAAGCTCAGGATCGAGCGGGGGGAGATGGCTGGCTGCGAAGTGCTGCGCGAAGGCGGACGACGGGAACTCTCCACGCCGGATGTCCTCGCGGTGCTGGTCAAGCGCGTATCTGACGACTGTGCCGAGAAGCCGTCGTGGATCGAAGATGGTCGGCAATCGTGACTCGACGGCACGATCGAGTGCGGCTGCGTTGAACGGGTACATGCCGAACCGATCGCGCGAGGTCCCGAAGGCTTCATGGCATCTGTCCTGGTGTACGCACTCGTCACATGCGTTCGGTACCCATCGGCGGTGAGTTGCCTGTTCGCCCCCTGCATCAGCGAGAGCGACTTCGAGCCTGTCCTGGCCGAGCCGCGACGCGTTGAGGTACCCGGCGACGAAGTCTGCGACATCGTCCGGCGCGACACCTCGCCCAGCCTGCGACAGTGGAACGTCGAGACTGAAGACGTGACCTGCGAACTCGCCGCGAGTGCTGAACGTCTGAGCGATCGTCGCGAAGTAGCCCGTCGTTACTGCCATCCCGACTCTGATCGGGCAGAGAACGTCTTCGCCCTCGCGGCGAGGCGCTTCCGTGATCGCGTCCAGCAGTTCTCGCTGGATGCCTTGGAGGATGGTGAAGTCCTCGATCAGCAACACCAGCTCGACGCCCTGACTGAGGAGTTCACGACGCACCGAGAGCATCACATCGAACAGGCGAGTACCTCCCATTCCGAAGAGCTTCCGGATGGCGGGCGCGAGGTTGTCGTTGAGGAGTTCGACAGCTACTTCCCGCAGGGTGGGTGAGTCGATGAGTTGTGTGAACAACGCTTGGACGTCGTGGTTGGCACGGGCCACATCGGCGACGGAAAGGGGGAGGTCGTCGATCGCGAACGAGAACGGCTCGGATCGATCCTCCTCCGGCTCCCCGCGAGGCGCCCCCTTGACAAGCCGGTCAATGACCCCGCCGCCGTCGAGCAGCTTGGAGCGAAACACGTTGTCGAGGAGGAGCTTCGGCAGTTCGACTTCGAGCCATTGTCTGTAGTCGTCGTGCGGGGGTGGCGGCTCGGGCCGAGGTTCGCGTGAACGATCCTCGATGCATGCCGCGAGTTCATTCAGGAGGCGGGGCGGCGCGCCAGCTTCATCGAGTGAGTCCACCGCTCGGTCGAGTTCGCGACGCAGTTCATCGACCGCGTCGCCGGTCATGCCGCTCAGGATTAACTCGATGACGCGCCGGAGGTTGGTCCCGTACTTCGGGATGTAGACGACACGCCGTCCCGCGTCCTCGGGCAGTCGGAGATGGAGCCACCGGACGAGATGGGACTTGCCCGTGCCCGACTCTCCGATGATCGGGACGAAGAGCAGGCCTGGGTTGGGTGCCAGGAACTCCTTTAGGAGTTGTTCCTCATCGATCAGGACGCCGCCGGCGGCATCCGAGAAGTCGCGGCGCAGCATCTGGCTTGGGCGGTGCGTGGCGAGGAATACCGCCGCAGAGGAGTTCACGGCGTCCACGACGATCGTGTCGTTCACGTCCGCTGCGGACCAGCAGACGAAACCCTCGAACGACTCGCTCATCGCGCGCTCCGTCGCTTCCGATCGCGCTGCTCGAGCGACAGATGGGTCAACGTCCGCTCGGGGCCGAATCCGCCTGGCAGCCGCATCTTCGTCGGAGCGTCTGCCAGATCCTCGATGACCAAGAAGCGCTCGTCTCGGAGCCGCAGCAACGCGTGAGCGAGTGACGGCGATAGCTGATCAGTTGATGCTGCTACCGC
>CALMIW010000219.1 GCA_937864275.1 uncultured Dehalococcoidia bacterium | reverse complement strand
CGTCCGCAGCGATGAAGTGCGGCTCCCCGCCCGGGAGTTCGCCACCTGAACGATCTACTGGACAGATAGAACACCCGTTCGTATTCTCAGCAACCCCCGTCACCCCGGCGGACGATCGAAAATGGGAGGAACATCATGGTCACGACTTCTTCGGACACTCGCGAATTTGGCAACTCTGGCGATTTTCAGCCCGCGGAGCTCTCCGAAAACGCACGCGTCGTCATCGAGCGCCGCGTCGCGCGCCGCGACGACTCGGGTGAGGCCACCGAGACCCCCGACCAGGTGTTCCGCCGCGTAGCCACGAACCTCGCCGAAGCCGAGTCCCGCTTCGGCGGCACTCCCGGCGACCGCGCCGCCGCCGAAGAGTCCTTCTATCGGCTCATGGCCTCGCTCGATTTCCTCCCCAACTCCCCGACGCTCGTCAACGCCGGCCGCGACCTCCAGCAGCTCTCCGCCTGCTTCGTCCTCCCCGTGGAAGATTCGATCGACGGCATCTTCGAAACCGTGAAGAACACCGCCATCATCCACAAGTCCGGCGGCGGCACCGGTTTCTCCTTCTCCCGGCTGCGCCCTTCGAACGACCGCGTCCGCTCGACCATGGGTGTCGCCAGCGGCCCCGTCTCGTTCATGCGCGTCTTCGATTCCGCCACCGAGGCGATCAAGCAGGGCGGCACCCGCCGCGGCGCCAATATGGGCATCCTCCGCGTCGACCACCCGGACATCGATGAGTTCATCAAGATGAAAGCCGACATGACGACGCTCCAGAACTTCAACATCAGCGTCGCCGTAACTGAGGCCTTCATGAAGGCCGTCGAAGCAGGTACCACCTACGAGGTGATCAATCCCCAGACCGGTGCCGTCGTCGGCCAGCGCGACGCCCGCGAAGTCTGGGAGACGATGTTCGCCAACGCATGGAAGAACGGCGACCCCGGCGTCATCTTCATCGACCGCATCAACTCCGGTCGCGCCAACCCGGTCCCGAAGCGGGGCCCGGTCGAGTCCACCAACCCCTGCGGCGAACAGCCGCTCTACCCGTACGACTCCTGCAACCTGGGCTCCATCAACCTCGGCCACTTCACCAAGGGCGCCCCGGGCAGCAAGACGGTCGACTACGAGCGCCTCGGCACCGTTGTCCGCCGCACGGTCCATCTCCTCGATAACGTCATCGAGATGAACAACTACCCCATTCCCCAGATCGCCGAGACCTCGCACGCCATCCGCCGCATCGGCCTCGGCGTCATGGGCTGGGCCGACCTCCTGATCGACCTCCGCATCCCCTACAACTCCGAGGAAGCGCTCGCCCTCGCCCGCGAGGTGATGTCGCACATCCAGCGCGAAGCCGATGCCGCCTCCCAGCAACTCGCCCTCGTCCGCGGCAACTTCCCCGATTGGCCGGAATCCATCTACGGTCCCGGCGGCCAGGAAGGCCCCCGCCCGATGCGCAACTCCACCCGCACCACCATCGCGCCCACGGGCACGCTCAGCATCATCGCGAATTGCTCCGGCGGCATCGAGCCGGTCTTCTCGCTCGCCTTCATCCGCAGCCACTACCTGGATAAGGACGACCCGACCAAGCGCACCGAACTCGCGGAAGTCAACGAGCAGTTCGAAGCCGCCGCCAGGGCCGAAGGCTGCTACAGCGAAGAGCTGATCCGCTTCCTCGCCGAGGGCGGCCACCTCGCCGAGCGCCCGGAAGTGCCGCAGTGGATGAAAGACGCCTTCGTCACGGCCCACGACATCGAGCCCGTCTGGCATGTCCGCATGCAGGCCGCCTTCCAGGAATTCACCGACAACGCCGTCTCGAAGACCATCAACTTCCCGAACACCGCCACTGTCGATGACGTCCGCACCGCCTACGAGCTCGCCTACCGGACTGGCTGCAACGGTATCACCATCTACCGCGACGGCTCCCGCGAGCTCCAGGTGCTCAAGCACGCCGACAAGTCCGAAGGCGAGAAGGCGATCGAAGCCGCCCAGGCCATCGTCACTGCCGGCATGGGCCCGGTCCGCCGCAAGCTCCCCGATGAGCGCCAGGCGATCACCCACAAGTTCCGCGTCGGCGAACAGGAAGGCTACATGACGGTCGGCCTCTTCGAGGACGGCACGCCGGGCGAAGTCTTCATCAACGTCAACAAGCAGGGCTCCACCGTCTCCGGACTCATGGATACGGTCGCCATGCTCACGAGCTACGCGCTCCAGTACGGCGTCCCCCTCGGTGAGCTCTCCGCCAAGCTGAAGAACACCCGCTTCGAGCCCAGCGGCCCGACCAGCAACCGCCAGATCCCGATCTCCACCAGCATCGTCGACTACGTCTTCCGCTGGCTGGAGCTCAAGTTTGATGGCGCCAACGCCTCGATCCAGCCGACGCTCATCCCGGCCGAGGACCTGGTCGATAGCACCAACCCCAGCGTCAACCCGATGAAGCACTCCGACGCCGTCGCCAGCGGCGTGGGCTGCCCCGAATGCGGCGCCGTCCTCTACTACGCCGAAGGCTGCCTCATCTGCCACAACTGCTTCTACAACAAGTGCGGATGAGGTAGCAGACAGTCCCCGCGGCGAACAAACGAGGCCGCCGATGCATTGCGGGAGTCACCCCTGGGGTTTC
>CALMIW010000218.1 GCA_937864275.1 uncultured Dehalococcoidia bacterium | reverse complement strand
GGCTTCGAAGGCGGGCGTGGCGGCGGCGGTGGCCGCGGCGGCTGGAACGACCGCAACCGCGAGCGCGGCGGCGGCAAGGGCCGGCGCTGGTAAGCTAGACTTCGTCTCCAATAAAGAACGGGGCCGGGAGCAATCCCGGCCCCGTTGCTTTTGCCGGATTGAAAACTGGGCGCTGGGCTATACTCCCACGCATGGGGGCCCATAGCTCAGCGGTGAGAGCGGCCGGCTCATAACCGGTTGGTCCTGGGTTCGAATCCCGGTGGGCCCACCAGATATAAAAACCATCTACTCCTGAGAAGTTATGGTAGAGTATTCCCCCGGCTCCGGCCGGGTATGCCGCGCTCCCCCGCGCGCCGGAGGACCACCATGGCTCGTGCTCTTTGGAGGGGCACCATCAGTTTCGGGATGGTAACGATCCCCGTGAGACTGTTCACGGCGACCGAAAGCCAGGACATCTCGTTCCGCCAGCTCCATGCCGCCGACAACAGCCCGATCAAGCTTGTGCGGCGGTGCTCGTCCGATGGGAAGGACCTGGAGACGGACGAAATCGTCAAGGGCTACGAATACGCCAAGGACCGATACATCCTTGTCGACGAGTCGGACCTCGAGAAGCTGCCGATCCCGAGCAAGCACACGATCGAACTGACGGCCTTCGTCGCCTCGGAAGAGATCGACCCGGTGTTCTACGAGAAGAGCTATCACGTCGAACCGGAGGAGCTCGGGCGGAAGCCGTTCGCGCTGCTGGTGAAGGCGCTCGAAGAGAAGAAGCTGAACGCCGTCGGGAAGATCGCCATCAGGACGAAGGAGCGGCTGTGTTCGCTGCGCCCGCGAAACGGGTCGCTGATGCTCGAGACCCTGTTCTACTCCGACGAGATCAAGCCGCCGGACTTCGAGACGCCGGAAGTGAAGGTCTCCGAGGCGGAGATGAAGGTCGCCTACGCGCTCATCGACCTCCTCCACGAGCCTTTCGACCCGACGAAGTACCGGGACGAGTATCGAGAGGGACTGATGTCCATCATCGAGGCGAAGCTCGAGGGGCACGAGTTCGTCGCGCCAGAGGAGCCTGCCGCGGCCGCGCCGGCGGTGGACCTCATGGCCGCGCTGCGCGCCAGTGTCGAGGCTGCCAAGAAGCGAAAGGGCGAGGCCGAGCCTTCGCCAGCGCAGAAGCGCGAACAGGCGAAGCCCGCGCGCGCCCGGAAGAAGACGCCGGCGGGCGTCAGCTAGCCAGCCGTGCCGGGCGATTCGCTCGCCGAGTACCGGCGCAAACGCGACTTCTCGAAGACTTCCGAGCCGGGTGGCGAGGCAGCGCCGCCCGCCCAAGGCCCGCTGCGCTTCATGGTGCACAAGCACGCGGCGACGCGGTTGCACTACGACCTGCGCCTCGAACTCGACGGGGTGATGAAGTGTTGGGCGATCCCGAAGGGTCCGTCGGCGGCGACGGGGGAGAAACGGCTGGCGGCCGCCACGGAAGATCATCCCCTGAGCTACGCTTCTTACGAGGGCGTCATCGCCAGGGGGCAGTATGGCGCGGGGCCGAGCCTCATCTGGGACGCCGGGACATTCGCGCCCGATGAAAAGATCGTCCCGCCGTTCGCCGATCGCGCCTACGCCGAATCGGAACTACGGAAGGGGATCGCCAACGGAAAAGTTGGCATAACGTTGCGGGGAAGGAAGCTGAAGGGTTCGTGGGCCCTCGTCCGGATGCAGGACGGGCAGTGGCTCGTGCTCAAGCACAAAGACGCTGCGAGCGACCCGGCGGGCGACATCCTCGACGACGACGAGTCGGTTGCCTCCGGCCTCACGCTCGATGATCTGCGTGCGGGCGCGGTTCCCCAGACTGCGGGTACGGACTGGTCGTACAGCCCGGCCGTGCTGGATGGCAGCAAGCCCGCCCCGCTCACCCGCATTGAACCGATGCTGGCGGCGGCGACACCGATCCCGCCGCGGGGGGACTTCGTCTTCGAACCGAAGCTCGATGGCGTGCGCATCATCGCGACGGTCCAGGGCGGCAGCGTCGAACTGCGGTCCCGGAACGGCCATGAGGTGACCCACGCGTATCCGGGGATTGTGGCCGGGCTGCGACTCCAGCCCGTCGCCGCCGCAGTGTTCGACTGCGAGATCGTGGCGATCGACGCCCAGGGTCAGCCATCGTTTGAACTCCTCCAGCAGCGGATGAACCTGCAGGACCCGGGAGCGATCGCGAACGCGGAACGGACGATCCCGACGATGTGCTACGTCTTCGATGTGATGCATCTCGACGGGTATGACCTGACGCGGGCGGCCCTCCGCGACCGGCGAGAGGTGCTGTCGCGGGTGCTTCTGCCGACGGGGCAGGTGGCGCAAGTGTTCGCCATCCCGGCCGGGGCCGAGGACGCGTACCAGGCGGCGGTGGCGGCGGGTTTCGAGGGGCTGATGGCGAAACGGGCGGACAGCCGGTACGAACCTGGTAAGCGCTCCGGGGCGTGGCTGAAACGGAAGAAGCTCGACATCGAGACCTTCGTCGTCGGCGGGTTCACGCCCGGCACCGGGCACCGCGGCAGCAGTTTCGGAGGACTCATTCTCGGCGAGCGGGTCGATGGGAGGCTCGAGTACCGGGGAAAGGTCGGCAGCGGCTTCACCGACCGCGACGTGGCAGCGCTTCGGAAGGCGCTGGACGCGACCGCGACGCCGGAAAGCCCGTTCGCAGGTCCCACACCGGACGACCGCGTCGCGACATGGGTCCGGCCCGAGATGGCTGTTGAAATCGAGTACGCGAACCGCACCGCCGCGAACACGAGGA
>CALMIW010000217.1 GCA_937864275.1 uncultured Dehalococcoidia bacterium | reverse complement strand
GGCGGGCGCCCCGTCTACCTTCGCTACGCCGAAGGCTCGCCCCAGGCCGAAGCCCTCCGCAAGGGCGGCTTCTTCGCCTATCGGCTCGAACACCTCTACGCCGTCCCGCCTACGGATAGGCCCCTGGAGACGCCATTTCGCCAGGCCGATCGCTCGGACCGTCACGGTGTCTTCCGGCTGTACTGCCGCGCGGTACCCGAAATGGTCCGCCGGCACGAAGCCCCAACCCAGCAGGACTGGCGCGCCGTCCTCGATTCCTTCGAATGCGACCGCGAATACGTGCTCGAAGGTCCCGGCGGCTTTGCCGCCTGGGTCGGCGTCGGCGAGCGCGAAAGCCATGTCCTCATCGATGACCCCGACGGAGGCGTCGTCCAGGCCACGCTCGACCTCGTGGAGATCCACTCCGCGCGGCACGCCACGCTTGTCGTTGCCGAGCACCAGTTCCCGGTCGAAACGGCGGCCATCGAACGCGGCTACACCGCGATGGGCGTCCGCCTGATGTGCGCGCGCAGGCTCGCAATCATGAACTCTCTGAAGGAGGTCGTAGCGGTTACCGCCGAATCCCTGGCGCTGCCGCAATAAAGCCGTGACACAGCTCGCAACCTCAACGCCAACCCCATCCTCGGCCCAACCGGCGAACACCGCCGTGTTCCCCAACGAGCAAATCGTCACCGATGACCTCGACCTCCTCCTCGACGCCCTCCCGCCGCGCATCGTCGAATCCCTGCGCCAGCCGGAACGCCGGGTCGATCTCCTCGAAGTCGTCATGGACCTCGGCCGCCTGCCGGAGGCGCGCTATCCCGGCCGCGAAGTCGTCCTTAGCCACGAAGAAGTCACCGAGGACGACCTCCAGTTCGTCATCGACCACATCGGCGACTTCGGCGATGACAACCGCGCCGGCATCGAGCGCACCCTCCACCGCATCAGCTGCATCCGCAACCGCCGCGGCAAGATCGTCGGCCTCACCTGCCGCGTGGGCCGGGCCGTCTACGGCACCATCCGCGTGATCGAAGACCTCGTCCTCAGCGGGAAGAGCATCCTCTTCCTCGGCAAGCCCGGCGTCGGCAAAACGACCATGCTCCGCGAGGTCGCCCGCGTCCTCGCCGATGACGCCAACAAGCGCGTCATCATCGTCGACACTTCCAACGAGATCGGCGGCGGCGGCGACGTGCCCCACCCGGCCATCGGCGGCTCGCGCCGCATGCAGGTCGCCACGCCCCTCGCCCAGCACGCCGTCATGATCGAGGCCGTCGAAAACCACATGCCCGAAGTCATCGTCATCGATGAGATCGGCACCGAGCTCGAAGCCCAGGCCGCCCGCACCATCGCCGAACGCGGCGTCCAGCTCGTCGGCACCGCCCACGGCACCTCGCTCGAGAACCTCATGCTCAACCCGACGCTCGCCGACCTCATCGGCGGCATCCAGTCGGTCACCCTCGGCGACGAAGAAGCCCGCCGCCGCGGCACCCAGAAGTCCATCCTCGAACGCAAGGCTCCGCCGACGTTCGACATCGTCATCGAAATCGAGAGCTGGAAGCGCGTCGCCATTCACAAGAGCGTTGCCGACACGGTCGACGCGATGCTCCGCGGCTATCTCGCAAACCCCGAGACGCGCCAGCTCGCCTCAAACGGCCGCGTCGAGATTGTCGACGAGCCGGAGCGCGAAGACGCCCGCGCCTCGGCGGGGCTCCTCTCCGGCGGGGCCCTCCCCGAGCGCCAGTCCTGGTCCGAACCCGCCCGGCGGCGGAGCGGCGGCCACGTCCGCGATCATCGCGACGCCGACCTCTTCCAGGAGCGCGAAGCCCCCGCCCAGGCGCCAGTCCGCACCGAGAACAGCCGCGTCATCCGCATCTATCCGTTCGGCATCCCGCGAAGCCGGCTCGAGGCCGCCATCCGCAACAGCGGCATGCCCATCGGGGTGGTGGAAGACGTCGGCGCCGCCGACGCCGGCCTCACCATGCGCAAGATCGGGAGAGCACACGTCTGAACTCCAGTCACGT
>CALMIW010000216.1 GCA_937864275.1 uncultured Dehalococcoidia bacterium | reverse complement strand
TGTCGTCGGCGGCCTGGACCACTTCCCATCGGCACTCGGGATGGACGATGACGTTGACTCCCGGATGGTCCTTGCGGACTTTCTCGATCTGGTCGACGGTGAAGCGCTGGGGGGTGCTGCAGTGTCCCTGCCAGAGGATGATCTTCGCCTTTTTCAACTGCTCCGGGGTCACTCCGCCGTGGGGCATGCGCCAATTCCAGAGCACCATTTCGTCAAGCGGGATACCCATGGAGTAGCCGGTGTTCCGGCCGAGGTGCTGGTCCGGGAAGAAGAGCACCTTCTCGCCGCGCTCGAACGCCCACTGGAGTGCGCGAGCAGCATTGCTCGAGGTGCAGACGAGCCCGTCCCGTTCGCCGACGAACGCCTTGAGCGTCGCGGCGCTGTTCATGTAGGTCACGGGGATCACCCGGGCGTCTTCCCCGAGCGCTTCGTGGATCTCGTCCCAGGCCTGGAAGACGTCATCCGGGTCGGCCATGTCGGCCATCGAGCAGCCCGCCGCCATGTTCGGGAGGATGACCTTCACCTTTTCGTCGGTGAGGATGTCGGCGGATTCCGCCATGAAGTGGACGCCGCAGAAGAGGACGTATTCCAGCCCTTCCTTGTCGGCGGCGTGGCGGGCGAGTTTGAAGCTGTCGCCGGTGAAATCGGCGAACTTGATGACTTCGTCGCGCTGGTAGTGGTGTCCCAGCACCGTCAGCTTCGTGCCGAGCCTTGCCCGGGCATAGGCGATGCGGCGGTCCAGTTCCTCCGGCGCCATGGCGAGGTACTCGCGGGGGATGTCCTGCTGCCAGCTGACAAAGGCAGGCTCTTCGGCCAACGGCACCGGGATGAGGGCATCCGTCGGGCAGGTGTCCGGGTCGGTGTACATCACGAGCTTCTCGGCGTAATCGAGCGCCTTGGGAGACAGGACTGCCATGCTGGACCTCCTACTTAGTGTCATATCTACACTAAGTGTGCGGTAACCATGCCACGGTGACCGAGTTCGTGTCAACCTGACACGAAGTAACCTGAACGTTTCGGAACACCTCGGCGAGCGGCTTCGCCAGTCCGGAAGGAGGGTGCGCTACTTGCCGCGCTTCTGGAAGCGGCGGCCCCAGCTCCGGCTCATCATCCAGCGAGAGGTGATCCGGGAGAACGCGAAGCCGAGCAGGATGGCCCAGATCGTGAACGCCACGAAGCTCACCGTGGAATTGCCGGTGGCCCCTGCGATGAGGCCCATGTAGAGGCCGATGAAGCCCCCCAGGGAGAAAGCGAAGTAGACGGGAAAGGTCCGCCACTCCCACTTCGGCATGGGAATCGGCTGGTAAGCCGAAGACGATGATGCGCCCGGAGCGGCGTTCTGCTGCGCCGGGGTCTTCTTCTTTCGCGTGCGGGTGCTCATGACGGCACCCCGAACTTGAGGCGGAACGCCATGTCGCAGCGCAGGCAAAGCGGGACGACATCCCGTCCGAGGAGACTTCTGAAGCCGATCACATGAACTCCACAGGCCCGGCCCAGTTCGTTTATCCGGGAGTCGGGGTAATGAAACAGGCCACCGCAATCGGCGCAGATGAGCGCGCTACGCCGGCCGACGTCTTCTTTGCACTCCACGCAACGGGTGGTGGGCACCGCGCAATTGTCGAAGCTGGGATGGCGAATGTCGATCCGGTCAGTGGCTGGTGGCGAAGGCGAGGACTTCGCCCCGCGTGAAGAGGAGCACGCCCGATGACGTCTTCCGGTGCTTCACGTGGCCAAGCTGGGCGGCGCGTTCGAGCTCCGCCTCGGAGATGCCAGAGGCAGCAGCCGCCTCGCCAAGGTCCAGGACGTCGTCGAGCCCCGCGGGGGCGGGCTCTTCAGGAGGGTTCAGACACGTGTTGCAGGCGAACTCGAGGCCCAGGTGCTCCTCGTTGATCCATACCTGCCCGCAATCCTCCCCGGCAAGATCGGCGCGGGAATTGAGGTGATAGAGGGCTCCGCAGACGCCGCAGTACGCCTCCATGTACGGTTCGACAACGAGGAGACAGACGACGCAGGCGGGGGAAGTTGGAGCGGAACTCATGGTGGGCGTGTATCGAGACTACAGGAACCTTGACTCGCATGGAAAGCGATCCCTATGATCATAGCGCTTTAGCAATTCCGTGGCGGCTTCCCCGGCGGCCGCCAGTCCTTCGCCGAAGGACGGGAGGGTGCGTGGCCCTGGCCACTACGACCGACTATGCCCGACTGGTCGAACGGCTTGGCGTAAAGCCGATGCCCGAGGATCTGCTCGGGCAAGCGCTGACGCACGCCTCCTACCTGAACGAAGCCGATGCCACCGCCACATCGAACGAGCGGTTGGAGTTCCTCGGCGACTCGGTGCTGGGCATGGTCATCGCCTCTGTCCTGTTCGACCAGTTCCCAGATGCCGGCGAAGGCGACCTGACCAAGATGCGCGCCGAGATCGTGCGCGGCACCAGCCTTGCGCGCGTGGCGGAACGGCTGGGGCTCGGTGAACACATCATCCTCGGGCGGGGCGAGGAGAGCGCGGGCGGCCGAGCCCGCGACCGGAACCTGGCGGGAGCGCTCGAGGCCGTCATCGGCGCCGTTTACGAAGCCCACGGCTACCGCGCCGCCAAAGCGCTCACCCGGCGGCTGCTCAAGCCGGAGTTGGAGCAGATCCACCGGGAAGGTGCGCGCGTCGATGCGAAGAGCTCGCTGCAGCACCTGGTACAGGCACGCTGGCACGAACCACCGGTTTATGTGACGGTGCAGGAAGCCGCCGGTGCGCAGCACCGGTTCATCGTCGAAGTTCGCGTCGCGGGTACCAACCTCGGACGGGGCGAGGGAAGAAGTAAACGCGAAGCACAGCAGGCCGCCGCCCAGGAGGCCGTCCTTGTGCTGACTTCCCAGCCGAAGATGGAGGGCTAGCCCCGTGTACTTGAAGCGGCTCTCCATCCAGGGGTTCAAGAGCTTCGCCAACCGCACCCAGTTCGAATACGGGCGCGGCATCACGGCGGTTGTCGGGCCGAACGGCTCGGGCAAGAGCAACGTCTCCGACGCGATCCGCTGGGTGCTCGGCGAGCAGAGTTCGAAGCTGCTCCGCGCGAGGAAGCAGGAAGACGTCATCTTCTCCGGGACGAAGGACCGCGCTGCTGTCGGCATGGCCGAAGTCGCCCTGACACTGGACAACGAAGGACGCTGGCTGCCACTCGACTTCGCCGAAGTCGAGATCGCGCGCCGGGTCTATCGCAACGGCGACTCGGAATACCTGCTCAACGGCTCGCGGGTTCGCCTGCGCGACGTGATCGACCTCCTGATGGAGGGCGACGTCGGCCAGAACAGCTACTCGATCATGGGCCAGGGTCTCGTCGACGAAGTGCTGAGCATGTCGCCGGACGAACGGCGCTCGTTCCTGGACGAAGCAGCGGACGTGAAGCGCTTCCGGCTCAAGATCCGCGAGGCCCAGGACCGGCTCTCGGCAACGCGCGAGAACATCGACCGCGTAACGCTGATCATCGAGGAGATCGAGCCGCGAATGGCGCAACTGAGCCGCCAGGCCGAACGCGCGAGCGAGCACAAGCGGCTCTCCGCCGAACTGCTGGACCTGCTGAAGACCTACTACGGCCACCAGTGGAACGAAGCCCAGAACTCGCTTGTGCGCGTCCGCGCATCGCTCGACCAGGGAACCGCCGAGAACGCCACCGCGGCCCAGCGGGTCACCCAGCTCCGGGAACAACTCCGCACGCTCTCCGAGGAGATCCGGAAGCGGCGTGAAGCGATCGGACGCAGGGACACGCGAAACGCGGAGATCGACCAGCGCCTGGCGGCCGCGGAGCAGGCCATCGCCCTCGACCGCGAGCGGCACAACATGATCTCGTCCCGGCGCGAAGAGGTCCGGATGGAACTCGAGGCGATCGAAGGCGAGCGGCTGTCGCTCGCTTCGACGGACGTCGACGACGGGCGGCGGGGCATCGAGGTGGTGGAAGAGGCCGAGACGGCGAAGGAGGCGATGCTGCGCACCCGCCAGGAGCTCGACGCGGCCGAACGGGAGTACTCCACCCTGCGCAGCCGCAGCCAGGAACTCCGCGATGGCGCCGACGGCGACGACCGGCGGGCGAACGCGATGGATTCGGACATCGAAACCGCCCAGCGGCGGATTGTCGACCTTGAGCGCGAGCTCGAACAGCTTGTCGCCCGGCGCAAGCAGGTCATCGTCGAACTCATCGGTTACGGGCGGCGCTACGCCGAGGCGCGGACGGCAGTGGCCGAGGGCGAAGTCAACCTCGAAGCCGCCCGGAGCGAGGCCGATGCCGCGCGGGAACAACTCGCACGCGTCCAGGAGGAGGTCCGCGAGTTCGAATCCGCGGGCAACCACGACCTGCGCGAACTCGACCACCTCGAGGGACGTGTTGACGCCCTCCGGCGGGTGCAGGCGGAGCACGACGGCGTGGCTGCCGGCACGCGCAACGTGCTGATCATGGGCCAGGCGCTGATGGACGACTTCGCGCCGGGAAGCATGGGCGAGCCGCCCGAGATCCCCGGCGTCGTCGGGCTCCTCTCGCGGCAGATCCGCGTGCCCGCCGGTCTGGAAATCGCCATCAACGCGGCGCTCGAACAGCGCCTCCACGCCGTGGTGGTCGAAACCGAGAACGTCGCCCTCGACGCCATCAACGCGCTCCAGCGCCGTAAACAGGGCCGCGCCCAGTTCATGCCGCTGGATTCGGTCCGCCACGTGTACCCGCTAAACCTGCAAAAGGAACGCGGGGTAGTGGGCGTAGCCGCCAAGCTGATTCGCTGCGAAAACCGCGTGAAGCAACTCGTCGACACGCTGCTGGGCCGCGTCATCGTCGTTGAGGACGTCCCTTCCGGCCTGCGCATGGTGAAGCGCGGCCTCGGCTCGGTGGTCACCCTCGATGGCACGTACATCGAGCAGACCGGAGTCATCGCCGGCGGGGCAACCGGGGCCGACGAAGGAGAGTTCATTCGCCAGCGGGAGTTGGAGGAGTTGCCGGAGCGCATCGAAGAGCTCCGGAAGCGCACCGAGGTCAGCGCGGACCGCATCGCCAATGCGCGCGCGGCCATCGACCACGTCGCGAAGCGCTCCCACGAGACCGAGGCCGAGTACGAAATGACGCGGCGCGCCCTGGAAGGCGCGCGGCTGGACCTCGAACGGGAACGCGACCGCCTCCACCGGCTGCGCCGCGACATGGACGCCGTCTATTCGAAGCGGGCGGACATCGAGAGGGAGCGCTCCAGCCGGGAGGGCCAGATCCTGCAGGCGCGCACCGCAGCCCTCCAGTTGCAGCAGCGTCGCGACGAACGCCGGGCGGCCATGGAGGCGCTCGAATCGGACCTCCAGCTGGCAACCGACCGCCGGGAAGCAGCGCTCCGCGCGGTCTCCGAGGCAAGTTCACGGTTGGCGACGGTCGAAGGCGAGCGGCGGACGCTCACGGCCATGCGCGAGCAGCACGAGCGCTCGATCGAGCGGCTCGACTCGCAGATCCAGGCGAAACGCCTTCAGGCGCGCAACTTCGAGCTCGAGGCGAGTGTCATCGACGAGCGGCTGGGCAAGCTCGCGCGGGAACTGGAGACCATTCGCGCCGAGCAGGCACAGTACGCTGAGGACGCGGCCCCGGACCGCGACGAACTCCATCGCCTGGAGAACCACGAACGCACGATCCAGGACGAGTTCAACGAGGCCCAGACGGCCCTGCTCACCATCGACCGCAAGAGGCTGGACCTGGAAGCCGAGCTCGCGCGCACGACGGAGCACATCGAGCACCTGCGGCTCGAAATGGAGCGCGAGGGCCTTGCCCCCGACCGCGCCGGACAGATCGTCGCCTTCGAAGACGCGATGGCCGCGGATTCGATGTTCTCCGAGGCGGAACTGGAAGCGCCGCGGGTGCAGGGGGGCGCCGAGGTTGACATCGAAGCGATGCGGGCGCGGATCGAGGACTTGCGACGGCAGATCCGGCGGCTGGGCACGATCAACGCCGAAGCGCCCGAGGACTTCCGCGAGTTCAAGGAACGGCACGAGTTCCTCACCACCCAGCTCGCGGACCTGACCGACTCCTCCGACCAGCTGCGCACCGCCATTGCCGACCTGAACGAAGAGATCCGGACCCGGTTCACCGCCACCTTCCACACGGTGAACACCAAGTTCGCCGAGTACTTCGCGTCGTTCTTCGGGGGCGGCGTCGCAAGCCTTTCGCTCACGGACCCGCACAACCTGGCGGAGGCCGGGATCGAGATCGAGGCCCAGCCGCCGGGCAAGCGGATCAAGAGCCTCAGCCTGCTCTCCGGCGGCGAGCGTTCGCTGACGGCCGTGGCCCTGCTGTTCGCTCTGCTGGCCGCCAATCCGGCGCCGTTCTGCGTGCTCGACGAAGTCGATGCGGCGCTGGACGAGGCGAACGTCGGACGGTTCACCAACGCGCTGAGGCAACTGTCCGAGAAGACGCAGTTCCTCGTCGTCACGCACAACCGGCGGACGATCGACGTGGCGGATGCGATCTACGGGGTTTCGATGGGCCGGGACGGGGTATCGAAGGTGCTTTCGTTGCGGCTTTCGGACATCCCGCAGAACAACTGACGAAACAACAACCAGAACTGACCCTTACCGCCGGCGCCTTTAGCATGGCGACACCAACGAACAGGATTGCCGCGTGAGATTCTGGCGCAAGAAGCCCTCCCATGAGGCTCCCGAGGAGAGCAACGAGGCTGTCGCCCTCGTCGAGGAAGAACTCCCCCTTGAACCCACTCCCGAAGAAAAGGCCGAAGTCCACGAACAGATGGAACGGGCCGTGGAACGGACGCGCCGCGGGTTCTTCGGCCGGCTCGGCGGGCTGTTCGAGCGGGCCGATTTCACGGACGACCTCTGGGACGAGCTCGAAGAGATCCTGATCGGCGCCGATGCCGGCCTCGAAACCACCGAGGTTGTCATCAGCGCGGTGAAGCAGCGCGTGAAAGACGAAGGCGTGAAGCAGAGCGCCCGGGTCCGCGACTTCCTCCGCGACGAGCTCATCGACGTCCTCCTGGAGCCGGCGGACGAGCCGCTCGCGTGGCTGGCCGAGGACGCCCCGCCGATGACAATCATCCTCGTCGTGGGTGTGAACGGCGCGGGTAAGACGACGTCGATCGCGAAGCTGTCGCATGCGTTCAAGAAGGACGGGGCCAATGTCATCCTCGGCGCGGCGGACACCTTCCGGGCGGCCGCCACCGACCAGCTGAAGGTCTGGGGCGAGCGCATCGGCGTGCGCGTCATCGCCCACAAGCCGGGCGCCGACCCGGGCGCCGTCGTGTTCGACACCCTCTCAGCCGGCGAGACCGCGAAGGCGGACTTCGTCATCGTGGACACCGCAGGACGCCTGCACACGAAGTCGAACCTCATGGAAGAGTTGAAGAAGATGCACCGCATCATCCAGCGCAACCACCCGGACGGCCCGCACGAGACGTTCCTGGTGCTCGACGCGACGACCGGCCAGAACGGTCTGATGCAGGCGAAGACGTTCGCGGCCGCGGTGGGCGTGACGGGCATCGTGCTGGCGAAGCTCGATGGCACGGCGAAGGGCGGCATCGCCTTCGCCATCGCGCACGAACTCGGAATCCCGGTCCGGTTCATCGGGACCGGCGAGAAGATGGATGACCTCGCACCGTTCGACCCCGAGGACTTTGTGGATTCGCTCCTCGCTTAGGAGCT